>CAMBDR010000655.1 GCA_945864765.1 Janthinobacterium lividum
GATTACCCATCTGCCATCAATGCACACCAGACGACGCTGGAATTTTTTCGCGCTAGCACGCCAGCCAGTGTGGCTGTGGCGAACGCGCTGTGTTCTTTGGCCGATGCAAAAAAAGCAGCGGGCGCCTTGGATGGTGCTGCGGCAGACTATAGTGAAGCATTACGGCTTTCCCAACAATTAGGGGATCGCGAAGGGATTGCGGTCCATACTGGAAAACAAGCAGAGCTGGCACTAGCACGCAAAGACTGGTCCAGCGCCGAGGCTTTTGCCACCAAAGCACTCGTACTAGCCCAAGCCCATGGCCATTCAAACTTAATTGGCTTCATTCATCACAACTTGGCAAAGGCCTTACACCAACAGCAACGCAACATTGAAGCACTACCCCATGCGAGGGAGGCCGTGGCCATTTTCACACGCCTTAAATCGCCTAATCTTGCCGCCGCCGCCACCATACTTGCTGCCTGCGAGGCTGGCGTAAACAACGGTCTGGAACTTAAAGCTGAAGTCGCGCAGCAAGAAAGCTTGGCCACACAAGACCCCATGCGTTACGGCCCCGCATTGGCTGCCAGCTTAAACAACCTTGCAAACTGGCATCACCAGCAAAACCAACAAGACGATGCCATGGCGACAGCGCAACGCGCATTAACAGTCTGGCAAAGCTTGCCGGAGAGCCTGACATCTGCTCATACGCCCGAATTGATCAATACGCTAACCCTGCTATTGGCGCTGAACCCGGCCCAAATCATTCCGGCGGACCTGCTTGACCTCGCCATCAATTTCCTTGAAGTCTCCACCAACAACACCTTTGCCCCGCAATGGCACCAAACCCTGAGTGCAAACCTGCGCCAGCAAATCACAGGCCGCACCAACATCATGCGCTTGACCAGCCTGGAATTGAAAAACTACCGTGGTTTTGATCGTATCAAACTCGATTTTGAACCACGCCTCACCGTACTGGTCGCAGAAAATGGCCATGGCAAAACCGCCATACTCGATGCCTGCCGCATTGCACTTTGGCCGTTTGTAGCCAGCTTCGATCAAGGCCGCTCCAAGGGCGATTGGGAAAGCGTTATCGGTATCGACGATATTCATCTGCATACCATGCCGGATGGCGATTTTGCGCGCCAATTACCAGCGAGCGTCACCATGAACGGCCATGTCGGCATCGAAACAACCAAATGGATACAATCACGCACCAGCGACAACCCTGCCAACCCAACCAACGATGGCGACGAACAAATGTGGATCAGAAAGTGGGCCAAAATATTACAAAACCAAATTCGCATCCCGAACCTGCCCGTACTGGATCTACCCGTGTTTGCCTACTACGGCACTGGCCGCCTGTGGTCGCGCCAAAGCGTTGTGACCAGCGCAAACGAATTTGATGGCACCGATTCAGAAAACGATATCTACATCCGCACCTGCGCCTACCGCGACTGCCTCGATTCTGCGTCCTCCTATCACCATTTTGTCGAATGGTTTAAGTGGATTTATGAAGCCCACAACGAAACCCAAAGCAAAAATGCCGAACAAGGCTTGCCGCTGAACGCGCCCTCAAAATGGCTGGATCAAATCCGCATGGTGCAACAGGCTGTTAATTGCTTGCTGGAAGATGCCACAGGCTGGCATCGCCTTGAATACAGCGTCAGCCATGAAAAATCATTGATTTTGTACAATACCGAAGGCGAAACCATGAAGGTGGCGCAGTTAAGCGACGGCATCCGCAATATGCTGGCATTGATAGGTGATTTGGCGTATCGCTGCATCAAATTGAACCCGCATCTCGGCCAACAAGCGGTGGTCGCAACCAATGGCGTGGTGTTGATTGACGAACTCGACATGCACCTGCACCCCGGCTGGCAACAGCGGGTGGCGGACCAATTGCTGAAGGCATTCCCAAAAATCCAGTTCATCGTCACCACCCACAGCCCACAAGTATTGAGCAGCGTCAGGGCCAACTGCATACGCGTGCTACACCCAAGCCCAGGTGATGAAACAGGCAATATGCAAGTCGAGTATATCAATGAGCAAACACGCGGCGTTGCCAGCTCGGACATTTTGGCCCGCATCATGCGCATTAACCCGGTGCCGGATGTGGAGGAAGCCCAAAAATTGAAACGCTACCGCGCATTAATCCAGCAACAACTGCATGAAAATGAGGAAGGGCTACAGCTAAAAAAAGCATTGCTTGCCCACTTCGGTGCAGATCACCCGGAAATGCAAGAATGTGAGCTAATGATCGGGCATGAAGCATTCAAACGAAAGGTGGCGGCCAAACGGGCAGAAACGGCTAAATTGGCTTAGGGGACAAGCATGCATAAATTGGAACGAGGTATAGCGCCTGCAGGCCTGCATTACCAGTCAAACCACCACAAATGGGGAGAGGGAGTGCCAACACCCGACGAATACACCAGTATCTGGGCAGCATTGGGTGCAATGCAAGAAGGCCGTTGCGCCTATTGCGAAGCCATACTCAAAGATGACGCCAAACATATTGAACACTTTGGCGCACGCAACCCGCAATACTACCCACAAGGCGAGTTTGAATGGGCCAACCTGTTTGGCTCTTGCAATTGCCGCGACTCATGCGGCAAACATAAGGATGGCAAAGGCAGGCCCCATACATGGCGCGATTTGATCAAACCCGATGTGGATGATCCTGCCGATTTTTTTATTTTTGAATCCGATGGGGACATTTCACCACGCGACAACTTAAGCCCAGGCAACTTAAAACGAGCCGAGGAGACATTGCGTGTGTTCAACCTCAAAAACAACTTCGACCTTCGTAATGCAAGGATGACGACGCTAAGGCGATTCAAGCAACAAGCTGCCGACCATGCCGCCTGCTGGGAAGAAATGCCCGAGGAAGTCATTACTGAGATTGACCGCTTGCTTGACGAGGCAAAAAGCTTGCCATACATTTCCTGGATTCGGCATACGCTTAAAGCTGTGTTAAAGCAAGCGGGTTAATGCACCATTCGCGGCATTACAAGCTAAAGACCAAGCGGAATGTGTTATCTTTATGCACCGCCACCTGCCATTCCCGTTTTTTGAATTGAAACTTTTTATGCGCCTTCCGCCCCTCACCTCCGCCACTACCGCCACTGCCTCCCCATGGGTGCGCAAATATACGCCTTTGATCCCGCACAACGCGGGGCCAGTACTCGACCTGGCATGCGGCAATGGTCGTCACACCCGTTTATTGCTGGAAGCAGGCCATGAGGTTTGGGCACTGGATAAAGACCCGGTCTTACTCCAGCCGCTGGCGGCCCTGGGCGCAAAATGCTTCGCGGTCGATCTGGAACACGAGTCGCTTGACGGGATGATCACTGACGGCATCACCTGGCCGTTTGTAGAACAAAGCTTCGCGGGCATTGTCGTTACCAATTACCTGTATCGCCCGCTGATGCCGCTGATTTTAGGCGCACTCACAGATCAGGGCGTCTTGAGTTATGAAACCTTTGCGCTGGGTCATTAGCGCTACGGCAGCCCGCGCAATCCCGATTTTTTGCTGCGCGAAAATGAATTGCTGGAACACTTCATTTTTAACGCTG
>CAMBDR010000656.1 GCA_945864765.1 Janthinobacterium lividum
ACATATTCAAACTTTCGCCACTATACCCCTTGGGCGTGGAATAACGCTCATGCAACACAAAGCCGTTGTATTCCGCTTCGATCCGATTATGCCCCACCAGCTTGCCGTCGGGGGTATGCACCTTCCATTTGCCGAGCCAAAAATCAAAGGTATGGTGTTCCGGTGTGGGAACAGGGGGGGCGCTGGAAACTGACATGCTCAATACTCCAATCAAAATGGCAAATAAGATTCGAATGATAGTTGATGTTGAAGCCATAAGTCCTCCTGAAAGCCAATCCACGATAGGATCACTTCTCTATCGTTGATGCCTGGCGAATGGCAATCAAAAACCCGCCAGGGTGATGGCCTGGAATGGTAAGGTTGGCATGTTGAATATGCAAAAAAGTCGCGATATAGAACAATATCACGACTTTTTATCTGGCACACCAAAGCAAGCGTTTAACCCCTGCGCCCGCCAATAACTTGCAGCAATACCACAATAATGGCAATCACCAATAGAACATGGATGAACCCGCCTATGGTGTAAGAGGTGACCAAACCAAGCAGCCACAGGATGACTAAAACCAGCGCAATTGAATATAACATGATCGTTCCTTCCGAATATGAGGGCGCAGGTATCATGCAAAAAATCCACACAAATAGCTGCTTGAGGTCTATTATCTGCGCCCTGTCTGCCCGCCTCCGTTCGCTGCCGCACGCTTGCAGACTATTCACAAAAAATATTCCAAACAACAAAAATCACACAAATTTTTTAATTTCTTATGTGAATGTGTGTCAGCGCACAGATCACAACTGGCATTAACTTTAAGATTCAATCATCAGTCCACCAAACATCATTCCAGCCGGACCGACAACCCAAGCTTGTGCGATAACAGGAATCATTGATTCAACCAATTATTGACATACATTTTTTACAACCCCAGGGGAACCTCATGAACAAGATTTTTACCGCCATCCTAATCAGCGCAGCAACCATCAGCTTTACCACCGTGGTCAGTGCTGCCACCGCCGAAGGCAAAGCGACTTATAAAGCGGCGAAAGAAAGCGCCGATGCAGACTATAAAATTGCACGTGAAAAATGCAACTCGCTCAATGACAATCCGAAAGACGTATGTATCGCCGAAGCCAGTGCAGTACGAACCCGCAGCAAATCCGAAGCCGAAGCCAGCTACAAAAACACCGCCCGCGTCCGCGCCAGCACCCGCACTGCCATTGCCAGCGCCGACCTTGACGTGGCCAAAGCCAAGTGCGGCAGCCAATCCGGCAATGAAAAAGATGTCTGCATTAAAGAAGCCAAAGCCGTCTATGTCGCCGCCAAAGCCGATGCCAAGGTAGACAAAAAAGTGTCGATGGCACGCGCCGATGCACGCGACGACAAAAGTGATGCCAACTATAAAGTGGTGTTGGAAAAGTGTGATGCTCTGGTTGGCGCAGCCAAAGATACCTGTGTCAGTTCTGCAAAAACCCAGTTTAACAAGTAATCGAAAACAATGGGGGAGTAAGCCGGAAAGCCCGGCCAACTCCCCTCACCTTCATCATTCAATAAGGACATAATCATGAAAACACTAACAAGTTTGGCAACGCTCTGTTTCGCCTTTTTGCTGCTTACCATAACGGGTTGTGCTTCGACCTCAAAAACCGAAGGCACGGGCGAGTATGTTGATGATTCTTTCATCACCACCAAGGTTAAAGCGGAAATTTCTAACGAACCGGGTTTGAAGTCGGGTGAAATTAATGTCGAAACCTTCAAGGGGACGGTGCAGCTTAGCGGCTTTGTCGCCTCGCCGGCCAACGCCAGCAGAGCCGTCGAAATTGCACGGGGCATCAAAGGCGTCACATCAGTTAAAAACGATATACGAATCAAGTAACTAACGTAGTTTCAGCAACAACTTCAGGACATCCATGCATCACACGGTATGTCCTGAATTCATGTCCTGAATTCCAATTTTTCGGCTACCCGTCAATACGCCGTAATGCGCTGCAAACCCAATACCAGCACCACCCCATTGGCCACGTTTTGTGCCGTAATCGTCCCGCCCATTTTGGCCATATACGTCTTGGCCACAAACAAACCCTGGCCCCGGTTGCCATGGGCGGCGGCTTCTTGTTGGTCTGAAACGCCGTATTCAAAAATTTTATCGATCATGTCCGCATCAATATTCGGCCCTTCATTATGAATCGTTATGCTGGCCGCCGTTTCGCTGGCCACAAGGCGCAGCACAATCGGCGTGCCCTGGGTGCGGTAGCGCTCGGCATTGCGCAGTACATGCGTCACCACATCTTCCAGCGAATATTCATCCGCCCGCACCAGCATCGGCGCGCTTCCGCCGGCCTCGGCAAGGCCGGACGAGTTCTCAAACACCACGTTTTCAATGCCAGCACAAGGCGCATTATCCGCCACATGGCTTAAAAACGCGGTTAAATCGACGGCGCTCACTTCCAATACGCTCGATTGAAACGCTTCACTGGGCGAGGCGCTACCGTATAAAATGCGCACCGCCTGCTGCATGCGGTGGATGTAGCGGTTGCTCGGGTCGGCCTCATCGCCATGCAACACCAGCAGCGACTGCAAGGGCGACATGATTTCATGCCCCACCGCATGCCACATTTGTTTTTCCTGCTCGGCACGAATGGCTTCGCGCTCCACGTCTTCGCGCACGCGGCGCAGCAAATCGTGCAGGCAACTGGCCAAAATCCCCAGTTCATCGGCCCCGCGCAAATCGGCCACGTCAAACTCTTCCAGTCCGCCCGCGCCCTTGACTTTTTTCGATAGCGTGGTAGCGCGCCGGGTTAAAATCGCAATGCGGTGAATAATACGCACTTCCAGCACCGTCCACGCCAGGGCCAAGGCCAGCACCATGGCCACCACAAACCAGGCGATACGGGTGGCGACCACGCCCAGGGTTTTATTGACGCTGCGCACATCGCCCTTGAGCAGCACTTCATAACTGCCCACCGAGGTGTTGATTTGCTCGCGACTCTCCAGGGGCGCGTCGTAGCCTTCTACCGGAATGCGCCGGATCACCATGCTTAGCCAGTGCCAAACTTCATCAGCCGAGGCTTCGGCCCCGGTTAATTGCGCAACCTTAAGGCCGCCTTGCTTGTAGACGGTGAGGGTTTCACCCGGGAGTAACATCGGAGCCAAATCGGTAATGGAAAACGGTGGTATTGCGCTGCCGCTATCGCTATCCAAAATCGGCTTGCCATTGCCCGGCGGCAAAACCTGAATATGCACGTCAATTTTATCCAGATCCGACGGCGGCCAGGTCGGGCGAGTTTTTTCGTATAAGGCTTCTTGCAGTGCTTCTTGCAATAACACCACGGGCAAGCGGATCGCAAAAAAGGCGTTGCGCAAGCATGTCGGTGTGGCCGCGCCAACTTTGCTGCCCACCTGTGTTTGACAATGCGCATTTTGCCAAATCCAACCGCGAAAATCTTTCACGTGCAAGCTTTCAAGGCCATTTTCCGGGCTATCAACAAAACCCGTCAAGCGGCCTCGCACCACGCGCACGCCGCTGTTGGCTGCGGACAAGGTTTCAAACGGCGCAA
>CAMBDR010000657.1 GCA_945864765.1 Janthinobacterium lividum
GAGTACGGTTTCAGTTGGCAACAAAGTGCGGGATCTGGTGGCTGAAATAAATAAAACGCTGCCCAAGGGAACGCATCTCGAAATCACGCAAGATGGTGGTAAAGAAGCGCAAAATAATTTAAGAAATGTGATCGAATCGTTGTTATACGGCGCAGTGTTGACCATTATTGTGGTGTATGTTTTCTTGAATTCGTGGCGTTCTACCTTAATCACTGGTTTAAGCTTGCCTACTTCGGCCATTGCCTCATTTATCGTGGTATGGCTACTTGGCTTTACCCTGAATTTTATGACCTTGCTGGGTTTGTCGCTGGCCATTGGGGTCTTGATTGATGATGCTATTGTGGTGCGTGAAAACATTGTGCGCCACATGGAGGCGGGTGCTGATCGTCATACTGCGGCACGCGTGGGCACCGCTGAAATTGGGCTGGCGGTAGCGGCCACCACGTTCTCCATTATTGCGGTGTTTGTGCCTGTGGCGTTTATGCCCGGTACGGCGGGTGAGTGGTTTCGCCCCTTTGCAACGACAGTTGCTTCTTCTGTGTTGGTGAGCCTGTTCATTTCCTTTACGCTGGACCCGATGATGTCGGCCTATTGGGGCGATCCGGTGGGTGCACATTTGCTACCCAAGCGCGGCTTGAGCGCGCTCTTACAGCGCTTCAATAATTGGTTTGATCATCAAGCCGAGCGCTATGGCAGTGTGATTACCTGGGCCTTGAAGCATCGCTGGGTTATGGTTGGTATTGCGATTATGTGCTTGGCGGGTGCGGTGGTTTTGCAAGCCAGGTTTGGTGGCACAGAGTTTTTGCCAGCCTCTGATAACGGCGTGATTTTGATTGATGTACGCACCCCGGCCAGCTCCAGTTTGCGCTATTCCCAGTTGAAAGTTGAAAAAGCGGCAGAATTGGCGCGCACCCTGCCCGAAGTCATCCGCACCCATGCATCGATTCGTCCCAGTGGCGGACGAGTGAATGTTGAAATCGGGAAAAGCACCGAGCGCCGGCGCAGTGCGGGCGAAATTGCGATCGACTTGCGCAAGCGTTTAAAGCGTTTGGTAGGTGCTGAATATAACGTGCAGGGTGATTTGAACCAAGGTGGTGGCAAGCCGATTCAATTGCAATTTTCCGGGCCGGATGCGCAGCAATTAACCCGAATCACCAATGCGTTTATGGCTGAATTGAGAAAAGTGCCTGGTGCGACCGATGTGGGCGTGTCGGAAATTGCACCGCAAAATGAATTGCGTATTGAATTGCGGCGCGGCTTGGCCAATTCCCTTGGCATTTCGGCGGCCGACGCTGCCCAGTCGTTACGGGTTGCATTTGCCGGTATTGAAGTGGGGGATTGGGTCGATCCCACCGGGGAATCACGCGATGTGGCTGTGCGCCTGCATCCGGATGACAGGGTTAATCTGGACAATATCGCGCATTTGCCGATTGCGGTCAGTGGTAGTGACCGTTTAATTCCGCTGGATCAAATTGCCACCATCAGCATGGGCAAATCGCCTTCCTCGATTCAACATGTGGATGGCAAGCGTAACATCACCGTGGGGGCCAATGCGCAAGGGCGCGCCGCTGGCGAAATCACCAACGATGCTTTGGCGCTGGCGAAAAAAATCGACTTTCCTCCCGGCTACGGACTGGATTTGGGCGGCAGTTCGCGCACGCAAAACGAATTATTCACCGAAATGTTTATCGCGCTGTTGTTTGGTATTGGCTTGATGTACCTGGTTCTGGTCGCCCAATTTGGTTCCTTTACCGCCCCATTGGCGGTGATGGTTTCCTTGCCCATGAGTTTGATTGGCGTGGTGCTGGCTTTATTGCTAACCAAGGGTACGCTCAATTTAATGAGCATGATTGGTATCATCATGCTCATGGGCTTGGTCGCCAAAAATGCGATTCTGTTGATCGATTGCGCACGTGGGCGGGAGTTGGAAGGCTATGGCCGCGAAGAGGCCCTGGTTTTTGCAGGTAAAAAGCGCTTGCGCCCGATTTTAATGACAACCTTTGCCTTGATTGCCGGGATGTTGCCTGTTGCGATTGGCATGGGGGAAGGTGCCGAATTTTATCGCCCGTTAGCGATTGCAATTATTGGTGGTACGGTTACGTCCACCGTTTTGACTTTGTTAGTGCTGCCCAGTTTTTATGATGTGATCGAAATTCTTGGTGATTGGGTGTTTCGTCGTGAGTTACGCTCCAGTGCTCAAATGCCGCCACAGGTGGTAACTTCGGTTGAGGCGGGCAATTTGCTGGACAAGGCTGCTTAAAATAAATTTGCAGCGCGACCCGGTTTATTCCAGCCAGCCGCGCTCATCGAGTAAGTCTTGCACCAACTCCAGGCGTAGCACCGGGTTATCCAGGCAAAGCATGCGTTGTTTTTCTTCGGCGGAGAGGGGCAGCAAGTCGCACCAGCGGTTGGACACCCAGCCGCATTCATCCAGGCGAAATGGTGGCAACAAAGGGAATTGATTGGCGGGCAAGCCTTCTTTTTGCAAGGCTGCAATCAAATGTCCCAGTGCGCGTGCGGTATCGTCGAGTTCATCGGGAATCGCCACCACATGATCGTCCTCCAGCATATCAACATCGGCCAGCCATAAGCCATTGCTTTGTTGCCTGCTTTGTTGAATGCTAAAGCGTTGCGTGCCCTGGCAGCGGATATGCAATAGATTGGGTTGAACCGAAGTCGCTTGCAAAATGCGTGCCATGGTGCCGATTTCGGTGAATCGGGTTTCCTGCTTGGCGATGCGAACTTCGGTGCCTTGGTGCAGGGTGACCACGCCAAACGCCTGCTCTTGAGCCAAACAGGTTTTGACCAGGCTCAAATAGCGCACTTCAAAGATGCGTAAAGGCAAATAACCGCCCGGAAACAAAGTTGTCGCGAGCGGGAAAAGAGGAATCGTTATCATGTTATATTTTCTCGAATCATTTTTGCGCCAATGTCAATCCGGTCTGCCGAAGCATATCTTACCCGAGTGGGAGGTCATGTCAGGCAAATTTCAGAGCGCGCGATTGTTGTGGTGCGAAAAATCAGGTACAATCGACTGCGAAACGGGGGCGACCTGGTTTCGACGTGGGTTACAAAGCAGCGCAGGGCATACCGAGGCCTGACTACCTCGTAAATACAATCAGAACTTTATAACTGCAAACGATAACTCGTACGCATTAGCAGCTTAATTGCTTGCTAGCTCTACACCGTCTCTTCCCTGGGGCGGGCTGGTAACAGCGGTGGAGTCATTTACAGGGAATCGGTTTGGATCGGGTTACTTGGTTCAATCCTAAATAATAGGTAACTCGCTTGTCCACAGCGTGTGCGTCCGCGTTGGATTGGTTAAATTAAATGGCAGCACTAAGTATGTAGAACTGTCTGTAGAGGATTTGCGGACGCGGGTTCGATTCCCGCCGCCTCCACCAAAAAGCCGTTTTATCAAAAGTCCCCGAATTCCCTTTGGAAAACGGGGATTTTTGTTTTGGCAGCGCAGAAATCAGGCAGGAAAAATAGTCCTGGCCAAATAAAAAAATTGACAGGTGGCAATGTTGCCGCTATACTTCAGCCG
>CAMBDR010000658.1 GCA_945864765.1 Janthinobacterium lividum
TCCTTACCTTTGTGCCATCAATTACTTAATGACAAAGGATTGATTTACGCAGAGAGTGCGACAGCCTTGCCCGTGGGCGAGGCTGAACATGCCTGGTTAGCCAATTGGCAAGTGGTGCGCTCGGATAAGGCGGGGATGGTGTTTTATCACTTATTGGAACGTTGCAATCAAACCAATATCATAGTCTGAGATAAAACACCGCCCGCCAAATTGATTGGCCATCCACTAAATTGGCCATCCACTAAGCCGCTATTTGCCAGAATTTGGCAAATAGCGACCGCATGGAAAAGCGGATATTACAACGATTTCATGAATGCCACCATATCCGCCGTTTCTTGCGCGGACAGCCCGATCTTGAAACGGGTTTCGTAAAATACCATCACTTGCTCAATGGTTTGGGCCGAACCATCATGAAAATACGGCGGACGCGCAGCCAAGCCACGTAAGCCGGGCGACTTGAAGCGACCGATATCGCTCCAACGCCCGGTTTGCATGGCTTGACCAGGGTCTTGAGTGGTTTGCAACGCACCAGTGGATTTATTGCGCAAGGTATACAGTGGCATATCAGGCGTACGGTTAGCGGCATCAGCCACGCCAATATCAAACGCTACGGGCAAAGAAAAACCGCCTACTTGCGGCACATTATGGCAAAAACTGCAAGTGCCCTTAACGAGCGGTCCAAACACATCGTTCACGCCCAAGGTATTGACGATATCGAAGGCTTTCGTATTGAACAAGACTTCACCACGGGCAATCGATTGTCGCGCCGCCCCAACCCGGGTATTCGTACTTTGATTCGCCCAATTACCATACAGTTGTATCGCCTCTTTACGGCCCGGCAAACCAGTACGCGGATCAGCGAACAAGTCATTGATATCAAAATAATAGTCGGTTTTCAATAAAGTAGCCGTACCGCCTTTGGCATTCGCGCTGCTCAAAGCCAATGCAGAATAATCCAATTCCTGAGCCACTACCAATGTTTTCTCAAAATCGACAATCTGACGCAGTTCGTCCGGCGTTAAATCGCGGGCAGCTTGGGCGTGGCCGCGAGTCGCGCCATTGGCTTGACGCAACAGGTTGGCATCAAGCAAAGCGAAGCAAATACTAATGGCACGAATACATTCGTTGGATGATGGATCAATTGCAGATTCCCGGTTATCCCACATAACGCTACCCAAAAACTTCAAATTGGCAGCAGGCAAAATCCGGCGAAACAGCGACAATTCACGCGCGCTGGCAAAATGGTAAGGGTCATCCACCCCCACCAGTTCAAATTCAGCATTCGCGGGCACAGGCATACCAATCCGAATCACGCCACGCTTTAACAACATGCTATAGGCAGAACGCCGCTGCTCCAGCGTGGCAACGGGTGCCAAAGGTGAATTCGAACCATCAACGGTGCGGAAAATAGGATCCGTACCATTGGATTGTTCAAAACGCATCTGCAAACCAGTTGGCGTTACCGTAAACGCTTCAGCTTGCACATGGCAGGTGGCGCAAGTGCGACCATTGCCAAAATTTTTGAAAAACGGATGATCGGTATTGATGGGGCCTGCGGTGCTATAACTACGCGCCACGCCACTTGGATTAAAAAACAAGCCTGCACTGTTAAAGTCAAGGAACTTGCCATTCGCATCCGGGTAGATACCATATTCATTCGGGAAAAAACCATTGGCATCCCGGGCAAAACCCTGTGCATTTAACCCCGGAATGGTCTGTGGCGGTGCCTCAGACTCAATACGGTTACCACCGCACCCGGACAATAATGTAATGAGTGACAAACTTAACGCTGAACTTAATACTATCTTTAATTTTGAAATTGCCAATCGGCGCTTTGAGTCATGCAATGTGTCCATTATTTTTCCTTTTCACAAGCCAAAATTAGTAAATTTACATCAGGAGAGCCAGCATTTATTTCACACTTTCATTTGAACCACCAAAAATCTTTTGGCCCCGTGCATCGGTATCCATTGCAGCAATATTTGCCTCGGCCTATTCCAGTATTATCCTTGCCGCGCACGCCATGACGACCACGCGAATCATACAGCCTTGCGCTAAACCCAGCAAGAAATATTACTCCCCCCCCATTCCTATCGATTCCGCGCTGCCGACGAATACCGGGCGCACCACCGACAATTACAGCGCGCGGACAAAAAAACAGACTGTAGAGCGGGCGCGCTCATGCTATGCTGCGTCCACGCGTTGCCGTACGCGCCACTTCTTTTGTCCACCCATTTTTGGAGGAATTTTTATGTCCGGTTTTATCCGCGCCACCCTGTTATCCCTGCTCTGTCTGCTGTTCACCAGCCAAGCCGCCTGGGCCGTCAATTGCGGCAGTTTCGACGGCAAATTTTGCAATGGCAGCGCCTTTCAATACGCGGGTGGATTTAATCCGAATGTGGGAGAATATGGCGGCTTTGGCGGCGCGGCCAACTGCACGGCCAGCAAAACGCCGGTGATTTTTGTGCATGGCAATGGCGACAACGCCACCAGTTGGGATTCGCCCACCGCGCAAGTGGCGGGCTATGCCAAGGCGCCGTATTCGATGTATCAGCAATTCAAGGCGGCCGGGTATAGCGATTGCGAACTGTTTGGCCTGAGCTATTTAAGCGCCACCGAACGCAGCAGCGCGCAGCTCAATTATCACGAAGAAGGCAAGTATGAGAAGCTGGAAAAATTCATTCAGGCGGTGAAAAAATATACCGGCAAAACCCGTGTCGATATTGTTAGCCAGTCGCTGGGGGTGAGTTTATCGATGGCGACCTTGACTTATTATGGCGACTGGGGCAGCGTGCGCCGCTTTGTGAATATTGCGGGCGGCTTGCATGGTTTGGATTCCTGTTTGTGGACAGGTTATGGCAATCCAATGGCATCGACCTGCGGCTCGCAAAACTATTTTAATTCCAACATCTTTGGTTTTTACCCGGATGCCGCCCTGCCCGGCATTAACCCATGGACCGGCACCAGTTCGGTCAAAGCCTTGTCCAATAGTGCGATTCAAAACCCGGCGGTATCGTTTTACACCATTTATGCTGGCACCCGCGACCAAATCATGTGCGCCACGGTATCCAACTACGCCACCTGCGGCAATTCTCCCTTGCTGGCGACGGCGGCGGGTAATGTGAAGGCGCAGGTGAATATTGGGGCCGGTTCCAATACCCAGCAATTGAACTGGGATTGGACTACTGGCTCGCCCTGGAATGTGAAAGGCGGCGATACCGACGGTGTGGGGCATTTCAGGGCGCGCAATAATAGCGGCAGTATTGTGGTGAAGATGTTGACTACGACTTGCACTACCGGTTGTGCCAGCAGCTATGCCAATGTGTATGGGCCGGTGAATTAATGCACAAAATACGGCGGGCAGTACGCCCTTGAATCGGCGTCATGATAAACTACATGCCATTCCCTGTTCAAAACCGAATCAACATGACGCCCCAACAGAAACAATTAGCCCGTGTATTTTTCAGACTCAAAGTCCATGAAGCAAATGGTTTTGGGTTTGAACAATTGTTTGCCCATGTCATGCAGTATGCCCAGCCCA
>CAMBDR010000659.1 GCA_945864765.1 Janthinobacterium lividum
AAAAAAGAAGGCGACAAACTCATCGTGGCGCAGCAAGGTAAAGCGTCCAGCGGCCCGATCTCGTTTGCCTTTGAAACCGTGCGCGAGATTACGCTCACCGTGCCAAGCGATATCCATTCCAAAATCATTGGCGGCAGCATCAAACAGGGCGAATCCCACACCCACTTGAGAGCTGAAGAAGCCAGCACCCGGCTCATCATCCATAGCGAAACCAGCGCACCACCGATTATGCCGCCCTTGCTGGGGGTGGCGTTTGTTGAAAGCCAGACACGCAAACAATATGGTTTATTGCGCGATGAAATGTTAAAACGGCAACGTGCGCTGATCAAACCACCCGGCGAAACAAACAACAGCCACAATTAACCAACATCGCCCCAAACCAGTATAATGCTTGGTTCTCGTTCTCACTCAACCCTGAACCCATCATGCAAGACAAATACAGCCCTGCCGACGTAGAAAAGTTAGCCCAAGACCATTGGAAAGCCACCCACGCCTATAAAGCAGTCGAACACGACCCGCGCTTCCCCAAAGGCAAGTTTTACGCCTGTTCCATGCTACCTTACCCATCAGGCAAGTTGCATATGGGCCATGTCCGCAATTACACCATTAATGATGTGATGTATCGCTATCTGCGCATGAACGGCTACAACGTGCTCATGCCCATGGGTTGGGATGCGTTTGGCATGCCGGCCGAAAATGCGGCAATGGCCAACAAAGTGCCGCCCGCCCAATGGACTTATTCCAATATTGCCTACATGAAGCAACAGATGGAATCGATGGGTTTGGCAATCGATTGGTCGCGTGAAATGGCGGCCTGCCGCCCGGAATACTACAAATGGAATCAATGGATGTTTTTGCAGATGCTGAAAAAAGGCATCATCTACCAAAAAACCGGCACCGTGAATTGGGACCCGATTGATCAAACCGTGCTGGCCAATGAACAAGTGGTGGACGGCAAAGGTTGGCGCTCGGGCGCGGTAATTGAAAAGCGTGAAATTCCGATGTATTACGCCAAAATCACCGATTACGCCGAAGAATTGCTGGAATACGTCAACCAACACTTGCCCGGCTGGCCCGAGCGGGTGCGCGTGATGCAGGCCAACTGGATCGGCAAATCGATCGGTATGCGCTTTGCCTTCCCACACCAAATCAGCAGCGCCGATGGCAGTTTGATTGGCGATGGCAAACTGTGGGTCTTCACCACCCGCGCCGACACCATTATGGGGGTCACCTTTTGCGCAGTGGCGCCAGAACACCCACTGGCCTCCCACGCGGCCGCCAACAACCCGGAATTGGCCGCCTTTATTGCCGAATGCAAACTCGGTGGCGTGGCCGAAGCCGATATGGCCACCATGGAAAAGAAAGGCATGCCCACCGATTTATTCGTCACCCACCCATTAACGGGCGAATCGGTTGAAGTCTGGATTGGCAACTACGTCTTGATGACCTATGGCGATGGTGCCGTGATGGGCGTACCCGCCCACGATGAGCGCGATTTTGCCTTCGCAAAAAAATATGATCTGCCGATTTTGCAAGTGATTGATGTCAATGGCCAAGGCTATACCACCGACCATTGGCAGGAATGGTATGCCACGCACGGGGTTTTGGTCGATTCCGGCAAATACAACGGTCTTGATTTCGATGCCGCCATCAACACCATTGCCGCTGACATTGAAGCGCTGGAATTGGGCAGCAAAAAAACCACCTTCCGCCTGCGTGACTGGGGTATTTCGCGCCAGCGCTACTGGGGCACGCCCATTCCCATCATCCATTGCGCCGCTTGCGGTGCCGTGCCCGTGCCGGAAAGCCAGTTGCCCGTGGTCTTGCCGGAGGATTGCGTACCCGATGGCACCGGCAACCCGCTGAATAAACACGAAGCGTTCTTGCAATGCACTTGCCCCACCTGCGGCAAACCGGCCCGGCGCGAAACCGATACCATGGATACCTTTGTCGATTCATCCTGGTATTTCATGCGCTATTGCTCGCCCGGCACCACCGACACCATGGTCGATGAACGGCTCGATTACTGGATGCCGATGGATCATTACATCGGCGGCATCGAACATGCGGTGATGCATTTATTGTATGCGCGCTTTTGGACCAAGATCATGCGCGACTTTGGCATGCTCAAGTTTAACGAACCATTTACCAATTTGCTGTGCCAAGGCATGGTATTGAATGAAACTTATTTCCGCCAGGAAGCCAATGGTAAAACAACCTGGATTCCACCTGACGATGTGAGCTTGCAACTGGACGACAAAGGCCGTCCGGTCGGTGCCACCCTGATCAGCGATGGCACGCCGGTGCAAATTGGCGGCGTGGAAAAAATGTCGAAGTCAAAATTAAACGGCATCGACCCACAAAGCCAAATCGACCAATTCGGGGCCGATACCGCACGCCTGTTCACCATGTTCGCCTCGCCGCCGGAGCAAACCCTGGAATGGTCGGGCAGCGGTGTGGAAGGTGGGCAACGTTTCTTGCGCCGGGTGTGGGCTTATGGCTATGCCCAATCAGGCAAAATCGCGGGCAACATCAATGCGGCTGCCAGCTTTGCCGACTTAACGCCAGCCCAGCAAACTTTGCGCCGCGAAATCCATAAAGTCTTGCAACAGGCCGATCACGATTATCAACGCATTCAATACAATACCGTGGTCTCGGCCAGCATGAAAATGCTCAACGCACTGGAAAGCGCCAAACTCGACGACAGCGCCGCCAGTTGCGCCGTCATCGCCGAATGCCTGTCGATTTTCTTGCGCGTGCTGTACCCGGTTACGCCGCATATTTGCTATGTGCTGTGGCAGCAACTCGGCTACGAAGCGGTGCATGGTGATTTGCTCAACGCCGCTTGGCCGCAAGTGGACCCGAAAGCGCTGGAACAATCGGACATCGAAATCATGATCCAGGTCAATGGCAAGTTACGTGGCAGCATTTTCATCGCCAAGGATGCCGACCGCGCCAACGTGGAAGCGGCGGCTCTGGCCAATGAAACGGTGCAACGCTTTGTCGAAGGCACACCCAAAAAGGTGATTGTGGTGCCGGGCAAACTGGTCAACATTGTGGTATGACGATGAACTTGCGCAACCATCCGACTTGGCGACCGACAATGCGGGCTATGCTGGCAGCCTTGGTCGCCCTGGCTACCTTAACGCTGGCTGGCTGCGGTTTTCATTTACGCGGCAGCGGCCAACAATATGCGCTGCCGTTTAAAACCGTATTTTTGGGCGTGCCCAACAATTCGTCCTTGGGCATTGAATTGGCGCGCAATTTACGCGGCAATGGGGAAATCACAATTCTGCACGAGCGCAAAGATGCACAAGCGATTATTGAAGTGCTGTCCGAAAACCGCGACAAATCGATTTTATCGCTCAACTTCCAAGGCCGGGTGCGCGAATATAATTTAACTTACGCCTTGCGTTTTCAAGTCAAGGATGCGGCCGGACACGAATTATTGGCCCCCAATGAAATTTTTTTAAAGCGCACCATCAGCTTTAATGAATCGCAAGTGCTGGCCAAGGAATCGGAAGAAACCTTTCTCTAT
>CAMBDR010000660.1 GCA_945864765.1 Janthinobacterium lividum
AAACATTGTGCCCATTCTGGGCCAGGCCGAAGAAGCCATCGCCCACTTTGAAGGCAGCAGTGCCGATTTGTTTCGTGGTTTGCTGATGAATTGGTGGCAACAAGTGGGTGCGTCAAAAGCATCTGGCATTATCAAGCTGATGATGGCCGAAGCGGGTAATTTCCCTGAGTTGGCGCAGTTTTATCATGAAGAAGTCATCACACGTAGCGATGCCATGATCGCCAGCGTGATCCGGCGCGGCGCGGCCACGGGAGAGTTTCGGATTCCTGACGATATTCACACCATCCGCCTCCTGGTTGCGCCGATATTAATGCTAATGATTTGGAATCATTCATTTCACCCTTGCCATGCCTCTGCGCTGGACCCGGAAACCTATGTGACGCGTTTTATTGATATTTGTTTACATGGTATATTAGCAACAAACCAAAGCAACAACACAGTCCCCAACACCAACCCCAACACCAACCCCATTAAGGCTTAAATGAAGACTTAAATTCTTGTATGAGGTGAAAAAGGATGGCTAATCATCGCTTTGAATCGAAACTGCTTATGTTAAAGTAGGATCAGGAATCGGGAGAATGCCACTTGAGCGCAATTTTTTACATTTAAGCCATTCGATTGCACAGACTGTCGCAAAATGGAAGCGGAACCGGGAGCCACAGCTTAAGATACGAAACTTATCCGGAACTTAAGAGCGAATCAACGTCAGAATCAGCCCTTTGCACGATAAAATGAGGGATTATTTTTTATAGCCAGCGAGTTTTCCAAATGAATATCGAACAAGCCCGTTTTAATATGATTGAACAGCAAATCCGCCCCTGGAATGTGCTGGAGCAAGATGTTTTGAGTCTGCTCAGTTTGGTCAAGCGCGAAAATTTTGTGCCCCCGGCGTATAAAAATCTGGCCTTTGTCGATACCGAAATCCCACTCCCGAATAACGAATGCATGCTCGCGCCCAAAGTGGAAGCGCGTTTATTGCAAAGTCTGGCCGTCAAAAAACACGAACAAGTGTTGGAAATTGGCACGGGCAGCGGCTATATGGCGGCTTTGTTGGCGCATAAAGCGCGTTACGTTACCACGGTTGAAATCGACCCTGAACTCAAGGCCATGGCTGAAAAAAATCTGGCACACAATGGTGTGACCAATGTGAGTGTGGCCTTGGGCAATGGCGCGCAAGGCTGGGCGCATGGCATGGAACCGTATGACGTGATCATTATTTCCGGCGCACTGCCGATTTTACCCGATGCGTTTTTGCAGCAATTGAAGGTGGGTGGACGTTTGGCCGCCATCATTGGGACTGCCCCGGTCATGACGGCGCAACTGATCACCCGCGTTTCAGACAACAGTTTTCACACCGAAAAGCTATTTGAAACCCAAACCAAAGTATTGCGTGAAGCCAGCACGCCTTCCACTTTTACCTTTTAAGAGTCCACCATGCAAACCATTACCGCTCCCGAATTAGCTGCATGGCTGGCGAACCCGGAACGCCCTGACCCGATGTTGCTGGATGTGCGTGAAGCCGCTGAATTTGCCATTTGCCAGATTCCCGGTGCCAGACTGATCCCCATGAACACGGTGACGGCACACCTGAGTGAACTCAATGAAGAAACTGAAATTGTTTGCATTTGCCACCACGGTGGACGCAGCATGCAAGTAGCTTCTTTTTTGGAACGACAAGGTTTTAGCAAGGTGATTAATCTGACTGGCGGGGTTCACGCCTGGGCACTGCAGGTTGATTCGAGCATGCCAACTTATTAAATAAACAAGTTAAGCAAATCAAGCAAATTTTTATCCATTTTTTGAATTGACTCCACTGGAGAATGTAATGCGCAAATCCCATCTCGCCACCCTTATCGCTACCGCCGTGTTTTCTTTGGGCGCACACGGGGCCGACCTGCTACAAGTGTATCAACAGGCGTTGACCAATGACGCACAATATGCCAGTGCACGCTCCACCTTGGCGGCCGCGCAAGAGCGCATCCCCCAGGCCAAATCGGCTTTATTGCCCAATGTAAGCTTTTCTGGCAGCAATACCCGTTTCGAGGCACAATCCCGAGGAGGCAGCAATGGCAGTGAGTACAACCTGACCCTGGTTCAGCAAGTGTATAACCCGGCGCTGTTGGAACAAGTTGAACAAAGCAAATTATCGGTGTCAGTCAGTGAGAACCAGTTTGCCTTGGCCAAGCAAGATTTAATTTTGCGTACCGCGCAAGCTTATTTTGATGTCTTGAGCGCGGAAGAAGCCTTGCGCTTTACCAAGGCGCAAAAAGAAGCGACCACCGAACAATTGGCCTCGGCCAAGCGCAATTTTGAAGTTGGCACGCAAACCATTACCGACACCCACGAAGCGCAAGCGGCCTATGATTTGGTGGTGGCGCAAGAGTTTGCTGCGATAAACGATTTGGAAGTACGGCGCACTGCGTTGTTGCAAATCATTGGTCAGATACCCGCCAGTATAGCCAACCTGAAACCGGGTGTAACCTTGAATGCACCGCAACCGGCCAAGATTGACGCGTGGGTAGAAACGGCAGAAAAGCAAAGCAATAACGTGATCATTGCGCA
This sequence comes from Janthinobacterium lividum, assembly GCA_945864765.1. GTDB lineage: Bacteria > Pseudomonadota > Gammaproteobacteria > Burkholderiales > Burkholderiaceae_D > CAMBDR01. The sequence goes on from CAMBDR010000660.1 coordinate 2,563, forward strand.
AATCAATGTGGAAACGGCGAAGCGCGAAATCACCAAAGACCGCCTGGGCCATCGGCCCACTGCCAACGTCAGGGCCAACAGCAATTATGCTGCCAGCAATCCTTTATTCAATATTGGCAGTAGCCCCAACCGCACCACCAATTCGATTACTTTGAACTGGAATGTGCCCATCTTTTCTGGCTACGCTGTTACCAGCCGGGTGCGCGAAGCGATTTTACTGGAAGAGAAAGCGCGCTTTGATCTGGAAAACGCGAAACGCTCGGCAGCGCAGTCGGCACGCCAGGCGTTTTTGACGGTGAACAGTGGTTTGGCTCAGGTGAAGGCGCTGGAAGCGGCGGAAGTGTCGTCCAAATCCTCACTGGATTCGAATAAATTGGGTTATACGGTGGGTGTGCGGATTAATATCGACGTATTGAATGCACAGCGCCAATTGTTTTCAACCCAGCGCGATTTGGCCCGTGCGCGTTTTGATACCATCGTCAATGGCTTGCGTTTGAAAGCGGCGGCTGGCGGTTTGCGTGAGGAAGATTTGGCTGCGGTGAATGGGTTGTTGCAGAAATAAGCGCGCCCCATCCCGCTCCAACTAGCGCCACCCTGCTCTGCCTGAGCACGGTGGCGTTTTTTATGCTCGTTATGCGCGGGATTGCAGCTCAGTTTTTGCAACGCGATGCGCGCCCTTCCAGCTCGCAGCTTTTCAACAGCTTGCCATCCACATCCCACAGCTTGATTTGCCAATGGCTGGCCCCGTCGCGCTCCATGGCCATGAAGCCAAAGCCCTGGTTATAGCTGGCGTGGCTATTGAGGACGGCACCGGGTGCGGCGCTTGTACCCTGTGAGTGGGTGGTTAAGACAGCCTTAAGGCTGGCTTAGTGCCTGCCACGAACCATAGGGGTTAGCGAGGCTGGCTTTGCCAGCCGAGCGATAAAGGGGATTTTTAATTAGGGAGTTATAGTG
>CAMBDR010000661.1 GCA_945864765.1 Janthinobacterium lividum
TAGTGATGTATATCGGGCGATATTGTAGCGGAGTTTCAATATTTACTCAAGGAATTTTTATTTGCAATATTATTATGAATATATTTTCCGTATTTCAATCTCACAAGCCCCTTGTCCACTGGTTCCTGGCGCAGAACGGCTATGCGACCGCGCATCCGCTTCCGGGTTGCCTAAACGAAATTTATTTTTTTAGCCTTAAAAAATCAATGCTTGCACATAAAAACCAACGACAAAAGCTACTTCAAACTAATTGCGCAGGCACAGTGCCACTTCCGTATAAGCAGCGTACTGTTCATTTCCTTTTTGGAGCCAAGCATGCCTCTCGTTACCATTACCGTACAACAACCCAAGAGTGCCGAATTTAAAACCACCGTGCTGGACGCCGTGCATGCCGCACTGGTTGGCTCGGGCGTACCCGCCACCGATCGCTTCCAGCGCGTGCTGGAACTGGCAGCAGAAGACTTCCGCTTTGACCCGAGCTACCCCGATTTGAGCAGCGAACGCAATAGCGATTTTGTGCTGATCGAAATTATGCTCTCGGTCGGGCGCAGTGCGAAGATCAAGAAAAAAATCCTGGAAGACTTGATGGCGCGCTTAAGTAGCGCCGGGTTGAATCCGGAAAACGTGATGGTGTGCTTTAAAGAAACCGCCTGGGAGAATTGGTCGTTTGGGGGTGGGCGCTTAATTCACACCTGAATCACAGCTTAGCCACACCTGAGCCGCCACCGGAAAAACTGCCTTGCCCCAAGGTAAAGGCAGTTTTCAAGCTTCAAGGATCAATCTCAACTTTGCAAAATTTTCAAAGGTAAACTCATTACTTCATCACCACTGGCACCAAAATACCAAATAATAGCGATCAAGCTGGCCACCAGCAAAATATACCAAACCGCCGAAAAAATTTGCCCGTACCGGTCCAGCGGCAGCAAATGGCTGTTATGGCGGGTGCGCCATTCCATCACGATTTCGACACAGCCAATGATCATAAAAAAACCCAGCAGACTCAAGCCCAAGCTAAAACTGAGCACAATGCCCAGTGCCGCCGCCGCCCCACACAGCACCAGGCCCAGCGTATTATTCATCGAAAAGCTCACGCTCTTCATCACATGTCCGCCATCCAGTGGCAAAATCGGCAGCAGATTAATCAAATTCAAAAACGCGTTAAATACCGCCAGCCCGGCAAAAAATGGCATGCCACTCACGCCATAGGCCACCAGACACAGCAAGGACATCCCCAAACCAAAGCATGGCCCCATCATCGAAATAACCACATCTTGCCAACGGGTGTTGATTTTGTCTTCGGTGAGTGCGGCCCCCCCTAAAAATGGGATGAGATAAATGCCTTTGGTCTTCATGCCGAAATATTTCATGGCGCGCACGTGGCCATATTCATGCACCACCAAACAGGCAATCAGGGCAAGGGCAAATTGAAACGAAAATAGCCAGGAGTAAGCCGCCAAACTGCTTGCGGCAAAGAGCACCTTAATGAATTTGGCACTCTTCATCAGTTTTAACGCCAAAGCGCCCAGCCCAACCAAGCTAAACGCACTCGCTTTTGGCGCAGCATGAAGCGGCACTTGCTGCTCAATGTCTTTGGTATTGCGTTTGCCTTCGGCCACCAATTCATCGTTGATAAAAAATTGAAATTCAAATGCAAACGGCTGCCATTGGGTCGTGCTTTGCAAGCGGCATTGCAAAATTTCGGGCTTGGCATCGGGCGCACTTTGCGCCTTGATTTCAAATTGATGCACGCGCTGTTGCTCGGCATCGGGCGTGGCGACCAATTGCGACACCAGGGTTTCTCCCAAAAATAACTGCTGCCAACCCGCCATCGAACCTTCCAGCACCAGGGCATGACCAAAACAATCCAACTTTAATAATTCCACGTTATCCATCCCATTTTTAAGGCAAAGCCAGTATTGCCTGCGGCATTCTATCAAAGACTCACGATAAAACCAATCCGGCGAGCAATCAGTGGCTTTGTATCGATTTTTCTCCCTGCTGTGCAAATCAGCAACACTCGCCCAATCCTTGGTTCGAGCAAGCCAGTACGGCAATATTAAGCACTACCAGTATCAAGAAGTGTGTTTTTTATGTTATTTGTAATCTATAGTATAAAAATCAAATCCAATATTCTGCTCTGACACGCGCAGAATTGCCATTACGGCAGATTACACCAACCCAACTTTACATGACTTAGTGCAAGATCTCGCAACAAGCAAAGTAAAAATGTGGGGAATTTGCCGCATCAAAACCATAATAAATTTCAAGATTATTGCCTTTGAGGCAATTCCTTAAATTCCCATGTAGTACTCACGCATCACTCGGGTAGAGCGCAATGGTGGCCCTGCCGTAATCATGTGTAATGGAAACATGATAACAGAACTGAGATAGTTGTTCTTCGCCGACAGGGCAGGGCGAACTTGTGTCTGGAAAGACACCATGCAACAACCATGCTTCTTAAAATTATCGATTCCTGGGAGGGAACATCATGCAACGCATACCTGAACTAATTTATGCAACCGCGCTGGAAAAAAATCGTATCGGCGCTACCACAGATCGAGTCGCTTTACGCGGCATGATTAAAACCATCGATCAGTTAGCGCCGCAAGATTCACTTGCTGCACCCACTGGCGAGAAACCGGAAATCATCGAAGCAGCTTCCCCCGTGGTGGCCGCATCCGATGTCATTAATGAAATAAAAGCCTTACATGATTCGCAAAAGCCGGGCTCAGTTTCTATTACCTTGATTGGCATGAATTACCGTAGTGCACATGACCATGCACGGGCGCATGCGATTGTGCAAGCCATTCGGGCTGATACGATCAAACCATCCTTGATTATTTTTGAACGGGATTTGAGTTATGGCGCATCCAAAATTGCCTGCCCGATTATCCATGAAGAAGATTTGACCACCAGCCGGGACGGCAATTTTGGGCGCGGCTTAACCCGTGCGCAACGCTGTATGGTGGTCGCGGGCTATGTGCATTTGTGTTTGGCCGCCAGCGAACAAAGCGGCATGGAACGGATTTTGCTGTTTTTTGATGGTCATCAGTCAGGCATTTTGTCCGAATTTTCTTATTTCGTACAAAATACCCGTACCAATGCCCTGAAATCACGTCCGTTTAATATGCTAACCATCGGCACCGGGAGACAATAATATGATCGCTGTATGATGAATCTGCAAGCCTGGCAATCCCCCAAAAATCCGGGAATTGAAAGGCATACCAAACTCACAAGCGCGCCGCCAATTCGGCCCCCTCACGGATCGCGCGCTTGGCATCGAGTTCACTGGCCAATGCAGCCCCGCCAATCTTGTAAAAACGTGGCCCGGATGATTGGGTTTCGTCAGGCATTAATTCAGTTAATGATTCTTGCCCGGCGCAAATGACAACATGGTCCACTTCCAACAGGCGGGGCTTGCCAGCGACTACAATATGCAAGCCTTGTTGGTCGATTTTTTGATATTCCACCCCAGCCAACATTTCTACCCCCTTACGCTGTAACACCGCGCGATGC
>CAMBDR010000662.1 GCA_945864765.1 Janthinobacterium lividum
TAGGATTATACGGAGTTCCTTTATTGTTTGCCAGACGGTCAGCCATTCGTGAGCATAACAAACTCCATACTGGCCAAGCTCAAAGCCAATGACAAAATCAAGTTTAAAGCCAGCAATGAAAATGGCAAAATGACGGCGAGCGAGATCGAACCCGATAAGTAGGCCACGCCACATCACGCCTCACTCAAAGGTAATTGTTATTGGACTGATTGGGCTGCCAGCCCGGCTTACATGGGTGCGGTGCGTGGCAAAATCAGGGTAAAGGTGCTACCCTGTCCCGGCACACTGCACACGCTGATGCTGCCGCCCAGTGGCCCGGTGACCAAGTTGTAGCAAATACTCATGCCCAGGCCGCTGCCGCCCTTGCCCAGTTTGGTGGTAAAAAACGGGTCAAAAATATGGCGCACCACATTCTCATCCATGCCGATACCGTCATCGCAAAACTGCAGATGGATGAGATCAGCCGCACCAGCCCCACCAGCCACCTCGGCCCAGGCCGACAAACGCATCTGGCCCTGTTCGCGCCCTTCAAAACCGTGCAACACCGAATTGTTGACCAGGTTCGATACAATTTGCTCAATCGCACCGGGATAACTGTCCATTTGCAGATCGTGCGCCACGTCCAAGGCCAAGGTATAGGGTGTTTTACGCAAGCTGGTGGTAATCAACTCGACCACGCCATCAATCACTTCTTTCAAATGGAAAGCGCGCCGTTTTTCGCTGGTTTGATCCACCGCCACTTGCTTGAAGTTGTTGACCAGAATACAGGCCCGATCCAGCGAGCGCTCCAGCATCTCGGTGCCCTGATGAATGGAATTGACATAATGATCAAGCTGGGAACGGCGCAAGTTGCCTGCGATGAGGTCTTTTTCCATGGCTTCGGTTGAAAAATGCATGGTCGAAGCCAACGTGACGCTGATGCCCAGTGGCGTGTTCAGTTCATGCGCCACTGCGGCCACAATCGAACCCAGCGCGGCCAGTTTTTCAGACTGCACCAACTGCGCCTTGGCCATTTGCAAGTGTTCCAGCGTTTTTTCAAGCTGATGGGTTGATTCCTGCAAGGCCTGGGTGCGCTGCTGTACCCGTAAATCGAGTTGTTGATTCAGTTCCAGCAACTTGCCCTGAGCCACCACTTGCTCGCTGATATCGCGCGCGATGCACAAAAAGCCATCCACCACGCCATGCTCGTCAATCACCGCGCTGGTAACCAGCGAAACCTGCAACTGGCCGCCGTCATGACGCACGTAGGTCCAATTGTGAATCTCGGAGCTACCCTGTTGCGACAGCGCAGAAAAAATCTCAAACCCGGCGATGGGGCGACCCAATTGCTGCGTCAGTTCACTGGCGCGCTGCTGTATTTCACTTTCCAGATGAAAGTGCGTCAGGCTCTGGCCGAGTACTTCTTGCGCCGTGTAACCGAGCATTTTTTGTGCGCCCAGGTTAAACACATTGATCTTGCCTGCCGTATCGGTGGCAATAATCGCCACTTCCAGCGCGGCGTTAAACAGTGCTTGCAGGCGGCGATTGAGTTCCAGCACTTCTTCCAGCAAGCGTTCGTTATGGCGCGAGGCAACGCCCAAATCTTGCTTGAGCAAGTCGCGGGCGCGGGTCAATTCGTCCGCTTGCAGGCAGTTAATCAGGCAAGTGCTGATTTCATCGCGAATCTGCTCAATATACGGTGATTGCACCTTGGACAAATCCAAAATCATATAACCGAAATGCTCGGTATGCTGAAAAATCGGGAACAGCGCCAGCACCTGCCCGCCATCTTCATGAAATACGTCCTCGGGCAGTAAATTCATGGTGGGAAATGGGCGATTCAAGCCCTCGAATTGGCGCACCCCGTTACGCATGGAAAAAATCACTTTTGCTTCAGCCGGCGGTGCGTAGCCATCTATCCCGGCAAACAAAAGCGGTTTTTCATACAAAACGATGTAGCCACACGAAATCGCCAACCCGCGTAGCGAAGTTTCAATCAGACCCAGCATAGTGTCAAAGTTAAAATCTGACATTTGCCGCCGCACAAAACCGACCGCCTGAAACATGAATTCGGTCGGATCAGCGGTGATGACCGAACGGGCGGTAGAAGTACTACTCACGGTTGCCAACACAAGCTGGCCGTCAAACAGCACTTCGCCATAATGCTGCTTTTGATCAGCGCTCAGGTTTGGCTGCGCGCCAAGCTGGCGAAACATCAGCAGCAGCAATAATTGAAGCCGCGACAAGTCGCCCATCTCTGCCAGACAGGCTTGCGCAATTTTACTCAGGCAGTCCTCAAAGGCGTCGGCCCCCTGCGGCAAGCTTTGCTCCAGCAATACCAAATAACGGCGATATTGCGGCACCAATGCCGGCATCAACTTTAATTGCTCGATCATGACGTCATGCGCATGCGGCACCACCGATTCGGCAGCATCATCCTGATGTTGGCCATAAATTTTGTGAATGCAGCCACAGGACGGCCGGATCACCAGGCCCGTCGGCACGCGCGTGATATGCGGCACCGCCTCCCCGCGCAACTGCGCCTGCAGCAGGTCAATTGCCACATTGGCCAACAGCCTGACCGGTTGATCAACGGTGGTCAATGGCAGGCCGTTTCTGGAATACGCCGTTTCATTATCAAACCCGGTCACGGCAATATCTTGCGGCACGCGCAGGCCACGCCCAACCGCAACGGCAATACACCCCTCGGCCATGCCGTCATTGGCGGCGACCAACACATCGAAGGGCAGTTGCTGGTCGAGCAGAGCGATCATGGCCTCACGTGCGCCAAAGTTGGAAAAATGACCGACCCCGACCAGGCGCGGGTCATAGGCCAGGCCCGCCTCATCCAGACATTCGCGAAACACGGCAAAGCGTTCATCGGCGTCGGCATTGCCGATAATGCCGTGCATGAAGGCGAAACGGCGGTAACCATGATCATGAATCAGGTGCTGCATCAAGGCATAAAATCCGGCGCGATTATCCACCAGAACCGAGGCACAGCCTGGCATCTCAAAATTGAGGTTGATGGTGGGCACATGGGCGTAGCGATTGATGAAGGCGATCATCTCATCATGGTTCATGGTGCCCTGATAATATGCAGTACAACTGACGATGGCATCAAAGCGCGGACTTTGCAAGAACGGGTAGAGGATATTAAATTGGGATTCGAACAGGCCATCGGTGGCGATCCGGTGCCCCGGGATCAACAACAGATTGATCCCATCCTGACGCGCCCGCGCGCTGATCCCACTCAGTAATTCCTGTTGAATATCGCCGGCCAAACTATTAATGGTAAGGCCGACGCATAACGGTCGTTTCAACTCAGTCATGGCAGTCTCCAAAATCCAAAGATATCACCACCGGGCACTGCCATATTGCCCATATGAAAAAAAATCATTCCTGCGCAACAGAAAAGCCGGGCGCGGCAGTAACTCTGGCAAAAGACGATTGATACCTTATCACCATGTTGCATATGATATAAAATTCAAACGCCGCTTGTCCAGCGCTTGCTCATGGCAGAGTTCTCGAT
>CAMBDR010000663.1 GCA_945864765.1 Janthinobacterium lividum
TCCTTATAACCATGCATATCAGGTTTAAATAATCATGGATTAGCTTGAAGTTGTTGTCGATTTTGGTGGAATCGTATTTTTTGAAGAGTATTTTAGTCAAAGAGGGAGGATAAATTTTAAAAAATTAAGTATTTATTGATATATTGGCAACAAATTTATCGCTGCATCGCACTTGTTGCACAAATCCTTGACAAATCCTCACAAACTCACGATAGTGAAACTAGTCGCTGCGCACGCCGACCAATCCTACAACCCAAGGAGTCTGACATGGCCAAATACCCACCACTTGAAAAGAATGCACCGATTCTGCTTTGCGATGATTTCGGCACGATTCGCCGCATCCTCCGTGTTTTTTTAACCCAACTGGGCTATACCAATATTGATGAGATTGATTCAGTGGATTGGGCCATCAGTCGAATGGAAGAATCCAGCTACAAATTATTGGTGCTCGACAGTGTGGTGGGAGGCGTTAAATGGCAAGAAGCTACCGCCCGCGTGCGCGGTAATCCCAATTCGCAGGTGTCGAAAATTCCACTCATGATCGTAGCGACTGCCGATGATCGTCCGATCGAACCACAGTTCTATGCCATCGGCGTGGATGGCGTGTATTTCAAACCTGGCGGTGCGGATCAACTCAAAGCGGCACTGGATCGCATCTTCGGTTAAGCGCTACCCCTGGCAACGGGGGCACGATGATATCCACCACAGGCCGCCCATCTACGACTATTTACATGAAAAATTCTTAATTAATCGATCAATATTTACTGCCATTCCACGTTGGCCACTTTGGATTAAAAGTGCGGTGGGTTATCTCGCCTAACTATGGCGAATTGGATGGAAAAATTTGGAATGTTGGCGTTAGCCGCAATTGCCAAACGATAAGCGCAGGCACGATACGGCCAATAAACAGCCATAGTTTGATACTGTGCTCCGGGCTGCACCAAGTGTTGCCCAGCAAACCAAGGTCAATACTGATGCCGATAATCGTTACTTTAATGGGCTTCATCGCTGATGTTCCAACAAAATTTGTTTTGCGCAAGTTCTTTCGAAATACCGGGCCAAAGAAACGCAACCGCATGGGCGACGCCTTCGCGACTGATATGGATGCCATCCAGGCCAAAAAAGCGAGGGCGATCAGGTGCGGCATAAATATCGACTTTTCTGCAATCGCCAAACGAATAGCTGTGAATGAGGCCCTGCCTATGCGCGCGCAGCAGTTCACGCTGCATAATTCGGACATAAATATCCAGCAAGCGCGCGGCATAGTCGATTTCACTGGCGGTGGAATTGGCCGTGAGCTTGAGAAACCTATGAAACCCCTGCAAACGATGCAAGTCGCCCACCGTCGGTGCAAATGGCAATGGCAAAGCCTTCTGGTGGTTTAATGGTGTGGTTAAGGTGAGGACTTGATCAGGCGGCCCCAGGAAAATAATGTGCGCAGCGGGATTCTTGCGGCCTACCTCAGCGAGCAGCGCGCGGGTATAGGCGCGAAATGTGGCACAGGGTGATTTGTTGATGAAATCCATAACACCCAAATGCAAAATCACGATATCTTGCTGCCCCGGAATCCGATCCCGGGTTTTGCAAGCCATGCGCATCGATTGACCAATGATACATAAATTGGTCAGCACCACAGGGCGCTGAAATTGCTGTTCGATGCGCGCCAGAAAACCGTTTTCTTGCTCGTGTAAATTCTCTTTGCAGCACAAAAATCCAAAGATGCGATGGCTCAGTTCACGCATTTTTTGGCGGCGTGTTTTTGCTGGCATGAAAAACGCACTATGGACGATGAGGTTTGCCAACAGCCACAAAACGCCCGCCAACAGAATACGCACGAGAAGCCACCATAATTTCAAGCTGTGCGGTGGCGTACAGTGGGTATTACCAAACAAACCAAGGTCCGCACTGATGCCGACGATGGTGACTTTAATTGGCTTCATCGCTTTTTCTCGACCATGTAAGCTGCGCCAAAATTGGGCAAAATGAAGTCGTGAGCGCGCGCGCCCAGGCTTTGGCGCGCTTGCAGGAAGGCTTTTACCTGGTTGTCGCCATTTTCCATCGATAAGTGAAAAGTGCCAAAATGCACGGCAAAGGCTTTTTGAATGTTGAGGTCGGTGAACAGTTGCACCGCGTCGCCGGGTGATAAATGATAGTGCTTGAGGTAAGAAAAGCGCGCAACTTTCCAGAGGTGGCTGAAAAGCTGCGGATTATGGAGAATCCATTCATTGGTATATCGATCCATGCGCCATGTCCACAGTGAGAATTGAAATTGGAGCATACCAGCCCAACCACCGACTTACAATAAGGCAATTCAATTTTAATCAGGGTGAAGCATTGGCAAGGTAGCCAGCGCATCGGTAGCCCAGGCGATGCGGCTTTGTTCCAGCGCTATGCCTGCCTTCAAAATCAAATGGCGAATTTGCACTTCACGCGGGGGATTGGGCTGGCTAAAATCACGCGCTTCAATTGCTTGATAGGCGGCCAGCTTGGCCTGATGCAAGGCCAGGCGCTGGGCAATTTCTTGCTCCAAACCCAAAGGGCCGATGACCGCATCGGCGCGTAGCTTGACCAATAACTCATCACGCATTTCAGTGAGTTCGCTGGGGCTGGTGGCCCAGTTTTTCAATTCGGCCTGACCGGGCGGCAACACCTCAAACTGGCGCTTGCCTGCGCGCCCCCCTTCAAAATCAACCGATTTAACCCAGCCTTGCGCCTCCATACGCGCTAATTCACGATAAATTTGCTGATGCGTGGCATGCCAAAAAAAGCCGATGGACTTGTCAAAGCGGCGCGCCAATTCATAACCGGAAGCGGGCTTTTCAAGTAAAGAAGTCAGGAGCGCATGTTGCAGTGACATAAATTGGCGGCAATGGTTAAAGTGACGGTGAATGAAAGATTTTTGTGTATTTTACCTGCAACTGGTTGCATATTTCAATGAGTTTCGCTATCATTGCCAACCATCACCTGCAACCAGTTGCATATGTCAGTTGCACATTGTCCCTTGATTGATCCGAAAAACTATTTTGACAGGAATCGCCATGTCTTTTTATCCCAATCTGAGCAAACCACTCGACTTAGGCTTCACCACCTTACCTAACCGCCTGTTAATGGGCTCCATGCATGTGGGGCTGGAAGAAGTGGAAAACGGTTTCGAGCGCATGGCGGCGTTTTATGCCGAGCGCGCCAAGGGCGGGGTAGGTTTGATTGTGACGGGCGGGATTGCGCCCAACAAGCGCGCGCGTCCGTTTCAAAGCGGTGCCATGCTGACCACCGAAGCGGAGGCCGATCATCACAAACTGGTGACCACAGCGGTGCATGAAGCGGGCGGTAAAATTGCGATGCAGATTTTGCATTTTGGGCGCTATTCGTATCAATCATCGCTGGTGGCACCGAGCGCATTGCAAGCGCCGATTAACCAGTTTAAACCACATGCCTTGAGCACCGAAGAAGTCGAAGAAACCATAGCCGATTTTGTCAACTGTGCCGCGCTGGCACAATATGCGGGGTACGA
>CAMBDR010000664.1 GCA_945864765.1 Janthinobacterium lividum
AATACATGGTTCACCAAATCACTGGGCATCGAAACCCGCAAGCGCCCGCTGGGTTCAATTTGCCGATGCTGCGCCAGTGCCATGGTGGCTTCCACTTCGCTGGTTAGCTGCTGCGCATGCTGCAATACCGCCTGTCCAAAGTCCGTCACGCTCAGCTTGCGCGTGGTGCGCAGGATCAGGCGCTCGCCCAATTGCGTTTCAAGCAGCGTAATGCGCCTTGAGAGCGTCGATTTGGGCAAACCCAGGCGGTTGGCGGCGCGGCTAAAACTGCCTTCGTCCACCACGCGGGCGAACAGTAACAGGTCATTTGCTTCCAGATTCATGTCCAGTCCTTGTTTGCTTACTTGCTTGTGTGCTTGATTGTGCCATCAGTGGAACAATTATATCCATTTTATGGGCTTCCGCTTTATCCATGGAACGATTAAAGTACATCCATACCAAACCACACGAAAGAAATCATCATGAAAATCCTGCAAATTAACTCCAGCGTGCGTGCCGATGCCTCCCACTCCAGTCGTTTGGCGGGTGAACTGGTTCAGCGTTTGTTAGCTACCAACCCGGCCGCCAAGCTAACCCTGCGCGACCTGGGCCGCACACCGCACCCGATGCTGGATGAAGTGGCCTTACAGGCGATTTTTACCCCCGCCGATAAGCGCAGCGCCGAACAGGCCGCGCGGGTGGCGCTGGATGATGCGCTCATCGCCGAGCTGCAAGCCACCGACACCCTGGTACTGGCCGCGCCCATGTATAATTTTTCTGTCCCGGTGCAGCTTAAAAACTGGATTGATGCCGTATCCCGCGCACAAGTCACTTTCCGCTACACTGCCAATGGGCCGGAAGGTTTATTAAAAGGTAAAAAAGCGTATGTGGTGCTGACCCGTGGCGGCGTACACCGCAACATGCCCAGCGATACCATCACCCCGTATCTTCAAACCTTTCTGGGCTTTTTGGGCATTACCGATGTTGAGTTTGTCTTCGCCGAAGGCTTGGCGATGGGGCCGGATGCTGAAAAGGCCGCGTTTGCTGCCGCGACCGGGCAAATTGAAGAATTAATCGCAGCATAAACCACCGCATAAAAACCGAATGCCCCACAAGGAGAAACATCATGGAAGATCATGTACAAGCTGTGTTTACACCAGAAATTGTCACCCAAACGCGCACGGTTGAGCAATTGATTGTCGGCCAGGCCACCACCGATGGCGATGGCGTAAAGCTCACCCGCGTGCTCACGCAAGGCTTGCAAACCCGGCTCGACCCGTATCTGATGCTCGATGCCATTGGCGCGGATGATCCGCAGGATTATATCGGCGGCTTCCCCGATCACCCGCACCGTGGCTTTGAAACCATCACCTATATGCTCACCGGGCGCATGCGCCACCATGACAGCGCGGGCAATTCCGGCTTGCTGCAAAACGGCGGCGTGCAATGGATGACCGCCGGGCGCGGCGTAATTCATTCCGAACTGCCCGAGCAAGAAGAAGGGCGTATGGAAGGCTTTCAGCTTTGGCTGAATCTGGCCGCCAAAGACAAAATGAGCGCGCCCTGGTACAAAGACATCCAAAGCGCAGCCATACCGGAATTTGCTACACCCGAAGGTGCAACCGTGCGAGTGATTGCCGGCAGCAGCCACGGCGTGGCAGGCGCAATGCAGCGCGAGGTGACCGAGCCGCTGTATCTGGATTTGCATTTGGCAGATGGCGCGGTATTTCCCCAAGCACTGGCCGCAGAAATGAATGCCTTTGTCTACGTCTACCGGGGCGAAGTGCAAATTGGTGAGCAAACCGTGTCGCAACAACGCATGGCGATTTTACGTAATGATGCCGCCAGCGATGGCGTAACCCTGCGCGCCAAAGGGGCCAGCCGCGCCTTGTTGATTGCCGGGCGGCCATTGCGTGAGCCGATTGTGCAATATGGGCCATTTGTGATGAATACCCAGGCCGAAATTTTGCAGACGATTAATGATTACCGATCCGGCAAATTGGCCGAGTAATCGTTTTAATGAACGGCCCACCCTACCGATGCTATTCATACTACTTCAAAGACGAAATTGAGCACCCAACTGAGTAATCTGGGATAATGGCGGGACTTGTATTGCTAATGCACTGCCAACTCACTGTCATCCCACTTTTTACGCTCTTTTGGCGCTTTTTTGGAACCCCCTCATGGAAATTAAGGTCAACTTTCTCGATAAGCTTCGTCTTGAAGCCAAGTTCGATGATTTCACCGTGGTAGCCGACCAGCCTATCCGTTACAAGGGCGATGGCTCGGCACCCGGGCCTTTCGATTACTTTCTGGCTTCATCCGCCTTATGCGCGGCTTACTTTGTCAAGTTGTACTGCAACACGCGCAATATTCCTACCGAAAATATCCGTTTGTCGCAAAATAATATCGTTGACCCGGAAAACCGTTACCAACAGATTTTCAAGATTCAGGTCGAATTACCGGCGGATATTTCCGCCAAAGACCGCCTGGGTATTTTGCGCTCCATCGAGCGCTGTACCGTCAAAAAAGTGGTGCAAGCCGGGCCGGGGTTTGTGATTGAAGAAGTCGAGAATCTGGATGCCGATGCCCAGGCCTTGCTGACCATCAACCCCTCGCTTGATGCGGCCACCTGGATTTTGGGTAAGGATCTGCCCTTGGAGCAAACCATCGCCAATATGTCCGGCTTGTTGGCTGGGCTTGGCATCAAGATTGAAATTGCGTCGTGGCGCAATATTATTCCTAACGTGTGGTCGCTGCATATCCGCGATGCGCATTCGCCGATGTGTTTTACCAATGGCAAGGGCGCGACCAAAGAAAGCGCCCTCGCGTCGGCACTGGGTGAATATATCGAGCGCCTCAGTTGCAATCATTTTTATGCCGGTTCGTTCTGGGGTGAAGACATCGCCAATGCCGATTTTGTGCATTACCCCAACGAGCGCTGGTTTAAGCCCGGCAAAAAGGACGCGCTGCCCAAAGACATTCTGGATGAATACTGCCTTGAAATTTACAACCCGGATGGCGAGTTACGTGGCTCACACCTTATCGATACCAACTCCGGCAATGCAGCGCGCGGTATCTGTTGCCTGCCGTATGTGCGCCAGTCGGACGGCGCAGTGGTGTATTTCCCTTCCAACCTGATCGAAAACCTGTTCGCCAGCAATGGCATGAGCGCTGGTAATACGCTGGTGGAAGCGCAGGTACAGTGCCTGTCCGAAATTTTTGAGCGTGCGGTGAAACGCGAAATTTTGGAAGGCGAATATGCCTTGCCGGATGTGCCGCAAGCCGTGCTGGCCAAATACCCCAGCATTCTGGCCGGCATCAAGGGCCTGGAAGAACAGGGCTTTCCGGTGCTGGTGAAGGATGCGTCATTGGGTGGGCAATACCCGGTCATGTGCGTGACGCTGATGAACCCGCGCACCGGCGGCGTGTTTGCCTCATTCGGCGCACACCCCAGCCTGTAAGTGGCGCTGGAACGTAGCCTGACCGAATTGCTGCAGGGGCGCTGTTTTGAAGGCCTCAACGACT
>CAMBDR010000665.1 GCA_945864765.1 Janthinobacterium lividum
ATATCGGGTAATTGGTCATCCTGCCAGCCTGGCAAAACCCGTTCACGCAAATCGTAAATGCGGTGAAAATTGTGGCGGCGCGCAATCATTAAGTGTCCTGCCGTGAATAGCACTTCGAGTGCGCGCTTTTCCGGCTTCCATGCCCACCATCCACCGGCCTTGCCATCGGTACGTTTAAAATCACTGGAACGGGTGGGGCCGTGTTGCTGGATATGGCTCAAAATGGCTTGCACCTGTTGCGGGTTTTCGCGCATCCAGCCTTCAGAATATTTCCAGCCCATAGAACCGGGGTCGATCATGCGGTGGCGCAGCAGACGATAATCTTCAATCGGCACAAAACAGGCTTCATGCGCCCAATATTCAAAAAGTTGGCCATCGGCCAAAGCTTGGTCCAACCAGGCCGGCTGGTAATCACCCAATCGGCTCCACAATACGAAATAGGGGCTGCGCGCCACCACACTGATGGTATCGATTTGCAATACCCCCATTTGGCGCAGGCAAGCCAACATGGTTTGTGCGGTGGCTTTGCTGCGCGCCGGATATAACAAGCCTTGCGCACCCAAGTGCAGGGCGCGCGCCTGTGCCAGCGTGAGCGAAACTAGCTCGGGCATGATAATGCATCCACCAAAGTATCGCTCCGGTCAAGCGCCGGCCCATCCACCCCATTCACGTCTTCAGGCTCTTCCACCACGTCAAAGAAGAATAATTGCACCAGGCGGCCCTGTTCCATGCTTTGCCCAAAGACCTGGCCAATCGAATGAAAAAAGTCGCCGCGATATAAAATTAACCGATTCTGGCGCATGGGTACCTCAATCACTTGCCGCCAATCCTGATGCATCTGGCTCAATTGATTAAACGCCACGCCCTGTTCTTTACGTGGTAAATGGCGCTGCTGAAATGACTTGAAGTCGGCATACCCTGCCGCACGCACTTGCTGATCCGGCGGGCGGCCATACCAGGTGCTACTGCAATGTTGCCAAAATTGGGTGCCGCCCTGGCATTGTTCCGGTAAATTTAAATACAGCACGGCGGCATAGGTGGCGAAGGCATCCCCGACTTCATTATCGACATGAATATCGGTGCGTGCGGTGGAATCGGCAAAGCTGATGCGATACGAGCCATTATCGGGTGAAATAAACTTGATGGTTTTGCCCAGTTGATTGGCCAAGGCTTGCATGATGGCCTGACAGCGTTGTCCATCGGTTTGCCGACCCGGATAATTCTGCCCGGCATAACGGGTGTGGTGAAACGCCTGCGCCAATGCCTGCTGGCGGTAACTGGCGGGGTCGGGCAAAAAATCATCAATGATATGCAAATCAAGCTGGCTCAGATAGTCGGCCAATTCAGCCAACTCGGCCAATTCTGCCGGGTTGGCTGAGTTGCCAGAATTGGATAATGGCAAGATGGTTTCAGAGCGCCCTGGCCCCTGCGCTTTGGCGTAACCGATCAAGCGTTGCTTTGACAAACCAGGATTGAGCGCCAAAGCATGTTCAAAACTGGCGACAGCCTGGGGCAGTTGGTTTTGCGCATAATAAAGCTGGGCCAATAAATCGGCATTGGCACTCACTTGCGGGCCTTTTTTTAAGACTTGGATTGCCTCATTACTTTGCCCTGCAGCGATATGACATTCGGCCAGGCTGAAAGCCATGGCAGCATCATCCGGGGCGAGTTGGCAGGCGCGTTGAAAATATGGCAAAGCAGCCTGGCTATCCTGTTCGGCCAAGGCCAAACCACAATTGAGATGAAACACCGGGTTGTTGGCATCGACCTTTAATGCTTGTTGCATCAGATTAATGCCAATACTGCGCTGCCCGGTTTGAAGCAGGGCCAAGCCCTGGAAATGCAGGGCTTCGGCATGGAGCGGCGCGACCAAGGGTTTGGCATCGGTGTTTTGTCGCAACACTTGCTGGTAGAGATTAATGGCGTCAATCAACAAACCTTGTTGTAGCAACTGACGCGCGCGCGTCAAGTTGGCCATGCCGGATGAATCAGACCTCAAATCAACACGCGAATCGACACTCGCTTTGGGTAAATTCGCCGCGAGACGGCGTTTTTTCTCCCCCATCCAATTTCTCCTGCCATAAAAATTAAATTTTCAAACCGAATTCAGATTGTAGCGGTAAATACCCGTCACTTTGGCACTTTCGCAATGCCAAATAAAATAAAAACAGGGTGGCCGAAGCCACCCTGTTGATTTTTACGACAAACTGCGCGCTATAAACCCGGTTAGTCCAGGTCAGCCAAGTCAGTTTATGCCGCCTGCTCAGGCTGCCTGATTGAGCAACATATCATTGACGCGTTTCACGAATGCAGCCGGATTGACCAAGGCACCGCCTTCGGCCAACATCGCCTGATCAAACAAAATATGCGACCAATCCGAGAACTTACTGCCGACATCGGTATTTTCATACTTCAGGCGTTGTACCAGCGGGTGATTTGGATTGATTTCCAGAATCGGCTTGGAAGCAGGCGCACTTTGACCGGCGGCTTTCAACATGCGCATCAGATTACCCGACATATCGTTTTCATCCGACACCAGACAAGCTGGCGAATCGGTCAAACGGAAGGTCACGCGCACATCTTTGGCCTTGTCGCTCAAGGTTTCTTTCATCTTGCCAACCAGCTCTTGATACGAGGTTTCGGTTTCTTCGTGCTCTTTCTTTTCGGCTTCGTCTTCCAGCGTGCCCAGATCCAAACCACCTTTGGCCACCGATGCCAATTCCTTGCCTTCAAATTCGCTCAGGAACGAGAGCATCCATTCATCAACTCTATCTGTCATCAACAACACTTCCACGCCTTTTTTGCGGAAGATTTCCAGGTGCGGACTGTTTTTGGCGGCGATAAAACTTTCAGCCGTCACATAATAAATATGACTCTGACCTTCTTTCATCCGATCCACGTACTCCGCCAGTGAGACGTTTTGTACATCGTCTTCATTATGGGTCGAGCTTAAGCGCAGCAATTTGGCGATACGATCTTTATTAGGCGCATCTTCGCCCACGCCTTCTTTCAAGACTTGACCAAATTCTTTCCAGAAGGTGGTGTACTTGTCTTTTTGCGCTTGATCATCGGAATTAGCCAACTCTTCCAGCATACCCAATACTTTTTTGGTCGAACCTTCGCGAATCGCTTTTACATCGCGCGATTCTTGCAAAATTTCACGCGACACATTCAGCGGCAAATCGTTGGAATCGATCACGCCTTTAACGAAACGCAAATAAGTTGGCATTAATTGCTCGGCGTCATCCATAATGAAAACGCGCTTGACGTACAGTTTGATACCGCCGCGCTTGTTGCGATCCCACAGATCAAACGGGGCATGGCTGGGGATATACAACAATTGCGTGTATTCGCTACGGCCTTCCACCCGGTTATGGGTGTGTGCCAGCGGTGGCTGGAAGTCGTGCGAGACATGTTTGTAGAATTCTTCGTACTGCTCAGGCGTGATATCGCTCTTGCTGCGCGCCCACAAAGCACTGGCTTGATTGATGGTTTCCATCTC
>CAMBDR010000666.1 GCA_945864765.1 Janthinobacterium lividum
TAAAATGCAAGCTGATACGTTTGCTACACGCACACCAGTGGGATGCAACGATGATTCGCCAGTTTTTTCTGGTAATCGACTGGATGATGGCCTTACCGCCCGAACTGGCAGTGAAGTTGTCAACTTTTATGAGCGAGATGGAAGAGGAACAAAGAATGGAATATATTAGCTCAATTGAACGCATCAGAACGGAACAAAAGATTCATGAGAGTGAGAAAAAGGTTAAAACAGAAATGTTGACCCATCTGCTGTCCCGGCTGTTAACCCGCCGTTTTGGCGATTTGTCGCCAGCGGTACAGGCAAAAATAAAAGATGCACCCAATGCCCAAGTCGAGGCATGGTTTGATCGGGCCGTGGATGCGCCAACACTGGATGAGGTATTTCAGGCTATGGCGCATTAAAATAAGGCCCCCAAGGCCACTCAGGGAAATTGATGAAAACGACGCTTGATCAATACTACGGCTGCATGCTTGGCTTGGCCATGGGCGACGCGCTGGGCGCGCCGCATGAGGGCGGTTTTCTGGAGCATTGCCTGTGGCGCGCCATTGGCCGTACCGCCGCCGGCGAAATGCGCTATACCGATGATACCCAAATGACGCTCGATTTGGCCCAGTCTTTGCTGGCCAATCCGCAGCTCGACCAGGCCGATTTGGCGCAACGCTTTGCGCAAAGTTATCGCTGGAGTCGCGGCTATGGGCCGGGGGCGGCGCGTGTTTTAAAGCGCATTCGCCGTGGTCAGGATTGGCAGAGCGCCGCGCGCTCGGTCTACCCGGCGGGCTCGTTTGGCAATGGTGCCGCCATGCGCGCACCAGTGCTGGCCCTGTTCTTTGCGCACGATGAGGCGGCACTGTTAGCCAGCGCCCGCGCCTCGGCGGAAGTCACCCACGGCCACCCGCTGGGCATCGCCGGGGCGGTGCTGATGGCGCTGGCGGCCAAGTCGCTGTTGCTGGGGCAAACTGGCGAGCAAGTGCTGGCGGCACTCAAGCATTCACTTAACCATTCACCACCGGAGCCTGATTTTTCATCACGCCTGGAATTGGCCGGGCGCTGGTTGGCGCAGCATGCCACGCCCACTGCGCGGGAAGTGGCGCGCGGCCTTGGCAATGGCATGACCGCGCCAACATCCTGCGTGACGGCGCTGTATATTGCACTGCGGTTTTTGGATCAGGATTTTGCTGCCATGCTGCGCTTTGTGATTGCCTGCGGCGGCGATGTCGATACCCTGGGCGCAATGGCGGGCGCTTTGTGGGGCGTGCGCAATGGCGCGCAAGGCTTGCCACAAATCAAACTGGAAGGGCGCGATTTGATTGAAGCCACCGCGCAACGTATCTTTGACCTGCGGGCTTTCAGTTAAATCGCTTGCGCCCGGCTCTGGCTGGAATAGCTGAGCTGAAACCGATCATTAATATCGAGTTTGATTAAAAAATTCAATTGCTGCTGATCCAACTGGACGCAAAAAACATTTTTATGTCCCACTGGCGCTTTGCCCATGTGCACGGTTTTAACGCTGGTGGTTTGGCTATAACCCGGCCAAAGCGCCAAAGCCAGCATGATTGCGCACAAAACCCCGGTCGCAAGCTGGGCGGCCAGACGTTTGCTTTGCAGGGCAAGATTGCTTGGGTTGCTCATCGGGTTCTCCTTGGCGTGGATATGGTTGAAAGAATGTGTCTTGCCATGCAGGAAGTGTGCCAGACGGAAATTTTTGTAAGTGGCTGATTTTTTTGAGGAATATTTTGCGACTCGGCCCGTCCGGCTTGGTGGACAGTGTCCGCACAGGTAGCGTGGACACCTGTGCGGACACCTGCGCGGACACTTGCGTTGCGCCGGGCTCAATGCCTATTTCACAAATTCAAAGCTTGGCCCCGCCATTTTCCCCTTGCCCGGCCCATGTTCAATCGGCATTTGCATTAATTCTTGCGCTTTGTACTTCAAATCATACATCAGCGGAATGGCGGTCTTTAATACCTCGGGCTGACCATTGCAGGCTTGGTGGATGCCATCCAGCAGCGCCATATAGGTTTTATTGAATTCATACGTCTTGACCCATAGAGGCGAGCCTGTCGGGTAATCCGCCATTTTCGGGTTGTTTTGCATATTGTATGCGGCATGCCACTCGACTTCGACCTTGGGGCCGCTGGGCTGATCTTGTGGTTTATCGGTTGGCAGATAGCGCTGTTCCTGCATGATTTCATTGTATTTGTAGTAGTGCGCGTATTCGATCTCTTCGCCAAACATAATATGATCGGGGTCGATAATCGAACCATTCATGCCCTCGCCCTGGCCGATAATTTCATTAATCCCCAGTAGCGCATCGGCCAGATTATGCACCGCCAGCAATTTGCCGCCAGCACCATAATAATGCTCGGTAGTGATTTGGCGTTCCGGCTTGCCGGTGAAAATGCCACCCGGTGTGACATGGTTGAAATGGCATAGCGCATGCTTGACGGCTTTGTAAAACTGGCCCAGGGTGGTCCAATTATCCGCTTGCGGCGGCGCGTGATGCTTGGCGGGTTGCTCGATTTCGAGAAATACCTTGATCGCATCTTGCGAAAATTTTTGCAAGGGCACGATAAACGCATCATCGCTATGCGGCAAATAAGTCGGGTAATTCGGCACAAAATGGCGCGTATTGATGGCGGGGTGGCCGTCGATGGCATTGAGGATGTTGCAGGCCAAAATCATGTGCAGCATTTCTTCCATCACCACGCTTTGTATGATTTTATAGGCAAACTGATTGCTGCCGTCCTTGATCGAATACAAGGCGCACAAATACGGGGGAATGGTCGAATGTTCGACTTCAATGGCCGTTTGTAGATGCCGCCGCAAGTCCGGCACCGACTTGATGCTGCCGCATTGGTCAAGTGGCAAATCGTCTTCAAACAAACATTGGTGGCGCTGGCGTGCCAGATGGGGTTGGAGTAATGGTTGCATGGTCGTTTAGTTGTCAAGTTGTTGGAGGATCGCTTCGGCGGCTTTGAAGGTGAGCGCGGTCATGGTCAGCGTGGGGTTGGAAGTGCCCAGCGTGGGCATATTGCCGCAACCTGCCAGATACAGATTGTGATGATCCCAACAGCGTTGATTGGCATCCACCACCGAATCGGCTGCGCTGTTGCCCATGCGATGCGTACCCACAATATGGCCTGCGCCCCGGAAAGTGTAGCCGCGCCCTTGCCAGGTTACGTAATCCGGCTCGCTCGGGCTATAGGCAGAAAAATCAGTAATGTTGTTGGCGGCAAAGATTTGATCCGACACCTCTTTGGCCGCCTTAAACGATTTGCGCATATAGTCGCTGGCGTTGTATTGAATCACCGGGCGGAAGTTATCCAACTGGTCTTTGTATTGCGGGAAGATCATGACCCGGTTATCCGGCTCCGGCGTTTGTTCGCATTCAAAATGCAACAAGCCCTGGCGTGGTACGGTGTCGTTTAAATGTTCACGCAAGGCCTTGCCAAACAGATTGTTGCCGATCACCGCATTGGTCACGTCAGAACCGGGTGCAAA
>CAMBDR010000667.1 GCA_945864765.1 Janthinobacterium lividum
CGGGCAGGGCGGTGGTGGTTGGAATTTTGGCACGCGGGTAGGGGATGATGCGCTCGCGGTGGCGCAAAACCGCCAGATTTTGCGCAGCTTGTTGCCGGGCGCGCCAGTGTGGTTGCATCAGGTGCATGGCGTGGTGGTGTTGGATGCGGCCAGTATTGATATTGGTGTTAGCAATGCGGTCGGCAATGCAGCAAGCGCAAGCATTGAAAGCCAGGCTGACGCCAGTTTTACGGTTCAGGCTCAAGTGGTGTGTGCGGTACAAACCGCAGATTGTTTGCCAGTGTTGTTTTGTGATCACGCCGGGCGCGTGGTGGCCGCCGCGCACGCGGGCTGGCGCGGGCTGGCGCAAGGCGTGCTGCAAGCCACCGTGGGCGCGATGCGGCTTGCGGGGGCAGGGCGAATCAGCGCGTGGCTGGGGCCAGCGATTGGGCCGCAGCAATTTGAAGTGGGGCCGGAGGTGGTGGCGGCGTTTGCGCATTTACCGCTGAGTTGCGCCGCGTTTGTGCCGCACCCGCAGCATGCTGGTAAATATCTGGCCGATATCTATCAATTGGCGCGCATGGCTTTGGCGCAGGTGGATGTGCTGGCGGTGGCGGGTGGTGAGTATTGCACTGTGAGTCAGGCGCAACAGTTTTATTCGTATCGGCGTGATCAACAAACCGGGCGCATGGTGTCATGCATCTGGATTAAATGATGCGTCGTTCATTAGTCATTGGGCGGTTTGGATGGCGATTGATTTGGCGATGGATTGGCGGAATGGATGCGGTTGTTTTCGTTATTGCTTTGCTGCGCCCGCCTGCGCCGTGCATTTGTGCCGAAAATATAAAAAATTATTGATAAAGGCAACACACAGTACAGCAAAAAGGTCATAATGCCAGCCACAAACGATGTTTCAGTAAGCGACATCAGCAACACCACAAAAATCCAACCGATCGCAACGATGACGACAACAGGGAGCATGGTTTTTAGCTTTCAAAAAAAGGAATCGTTTGCAGTTGATTGGTAAATTGAATGAATATTTGAACTAGTGCTATGGAATATAACATGAACCTGCCTGACCAACAAACCATGCTTCAATCCTGGATGTCGAATTTTACCGGCGCCAACACCTGGCAAACCTGGTTTAAAATGCCGCAAGAACTCACCCCCAATCCGCTTGCCGCGATTTTAAAAGACGCCAACGCGCGCATCGATAATGATGAACTCAAACGCTTGCAAGCGGCGTATATGGAACAATCCATCGCCCTGTGGCAAGGATTTATGACCGGCAAATTGCCCGCAGTGAATGACAAGCGTTTTGCCAGCGACAGTTGGAATAGCAACCCGGTCAATGCCTTTAACGTCGCCGCCTATTTACTCAACAGCCGCTTCTTGACGGCGCTGGCCGATGCGGTCGAGGCCGAACCCAAGGTCAAGCAAAAAATTGGTTTTTCGGTGCAACAGATGATCGACGCCATGTCGCCCGCCAATTACCTGGTGACCAACCCGGAAGCGCAAGAAAAACTCATCGAAACCAAGGGCGAGAGCCTGAAAAAAGGTTTGGAAAATATGATGGCCGATATCCAAAAAGGCCGTATTTCTCAAACCGATGAAAGCGCCTTTGAAGTCGGTAAAAACGTCGCCACCAGCGTCGGCCAGGTGGTGTTTGAAAATGATTTGATTCAATTAATCCACTACCAGCCGCTGGCCGAAAAAGTCAATCAGGTGCCTTTGCTGCTGATCCCGCCTTGTATCAATAAATTCTATATCCTGGATTTACAACCCGAAAACTCGCTGGTGCGCTATGCGCTGGAGCAAGGCAATAATGTGTTTTTGGTATCGTGGCGCAACCCGGATGAGTCGATGGCAGAAGTCACCTGGGACGATTATATCGAGCGCGGCGCAATTGCCGCGATTGATGTGGTGCGCGCCATCAGCAAACAAAAGAAAATCAACGGCTTTGGTTTTTGCGTCGGTGGCACCATTATTTCAACCGCTACCGCTGTATTGGCCGCGCGCGGTGAAGAACCCATTGCCAGCTTGACCTTGCTCACCAGCTTTTTGGATTTTTCACAGGCCGGTGCGCTGGAAGTGTTTATTGATGAAGAGCAAGTGAGTAAGCGCGAGCGCGAAATCGGCAGCAAGGGTTTATTGCCAGGGCGCGAATTGGCCAGCACTTTTTCCAGCTTGCGGCCCAATGATTTGGTGTGGAATTATGTGCAATCGAATTACTTGAAGGGCAATGAACCGCCGCCTTTCGATTTGCTGTATTGGAATGCCGATGCCACCAATTTACCCGGCCCCATGTTTTGCTGGTATTTGCGCAATACCTATCTGGAAAACAGTTTGATGGTGCCCCATAAATTGATTGTGGCAGGGCAAAGCGTGGATTTGGGTTTGATCGATTGCCCGGTGTTTATCTATGGCTCGCGTGAAGACCATATTGTGCCTTGGCCGGCGGCGTATGCATCGACCCAGTTGCTTAATAAAAGCCATCCTGAGCGCAACCGCTTTGTGCTGGGCGCGTCCGGCCATATTGCCGGGGTAATTAATTCGCCCGCCAAGAAAAAGCGCAGCCACTGGATTAGCACGGGCGGCTTCCCGCAGGGCGGCTTCCCCCAGCAGCCAGAAAAGTGGTTGGCGCAAGCGAATGAAGTGGCAGGAAGTTGGTGGCCGGAATGGGCGCAATTTTTGCGTGAAAACGGCGGCAAGCAAGTGGCGGCCCCCAAGGCTTTGGGCAGCACCAAGTACCCACCAATTGAAGCGGCACCAGGACGCTATGTCAAAGTGCGCGCCGATTGATGCCTGTATTGTGCGATGTTTTTCCAGTTTTGACAGTTTTTGCTGTTTTGCAGCAATTACCCACTATAATAAATAAAGAGTTGGCGCGCACTATTTGTGTGCGCTTTTTGCCCCCTGCTTTTTGTCCCCTAAACCCAAGCTGCATTGCGGCGCACTTAAATTGGAATAATGATGACCGGTAGCAAGAAAGTTTCCGAGCGCCTGATTAAGAAATATCCCAATCGGCGTCTTTATGATACCCAGACCAGTTCCTATATCACTCTCACCGATGTGAAGCAACTGGTGCTGGATAACGCTTCTTTTTCGGTGGTTGACGCAAAAAACAACGAAGATTTGACGCGCAGCATTTTGTTGCAAATTATTTTGGAAGAAGAGTCGAATGGCGCGCCGATGTTTTCCAGCGAAGCCTTGTCGCAAATCATCCGCTATTACGGCCATGCCATGCAGGGCATGATGGGCTCATATCTGGAGAAAAATGTTCAGGCTTTCACCGATATCCAGAAAAAACTGACAGAATCATCCATGGGTGCGGTCGAAGGCAACCCGATGAGTCCGGAAATGTGGACCCAGTTTATGAATGTCCAGGGCCCGATGATGCAAGGCATGATGAATAGCTACATCGACCAAAGCAAGAATTTATTTGTCCAAATGCAAGAGCAAATGCAGGCGCAAACCCGTAATTTGTTTGGTGCCTTTCCTTTTGTGCCAATTGATAAG
>CAMBDR010000668.1 GCA_945864765.1 Janthinobacterium lividum
CAGACTGCTGTTAAACGAAAATCTCATCATCGGTACAAGCCGTCACCACCATCAAAAACGGCTTAACCGGATTACTGCCAATCATATTGTGCGAGCGGGGTAACGGGTAGAATATCGAGGGCACACCATTGGCCAGCACGGCAAATAGCCTGATGCCAGCCAGGCTTCAGTACGGCCAACCCTCTTCATTACCTGTTACGCATAGCCAATCTGTCCGCACGGATTGCACGCCATTCAGCATCGGAAAAGGTTCGGTTTCTTCCGTCGGCTAAACCGGCCAACGATGCTTGAACTTTGCGTTCAAGCCATTCGTTATATTCAGGTGATATTGTTACATCATCCGATTCATTCAAAATTGGGCAGATAGCGAGCGTAGGCATGATTATTGGCCAGTGAGATTAACGGATTCATTTTATGAGATTATCTGGGTGCATTCAAATAGATTTTTATGATACTTTGCCCCCCCGGCGAGCTCAAAGTAAAGGCGCATTAGTCGGGTTTGCAATCCCCGCAGCCACATCAGCGTAAGGCGGCAGGCGCGCATCATCGCCATCTTTCAAATCATTGCTGCTTGTCCAGAATACCCGTGCGCCATTGTAGTTCCAACATTATTTTTCGTTTTTGACAAAGGGTGAGTGCAATAACTTACCAAGTCTTTACTCAAAATACAGTTGAATCCGCTCGGTTGTCCACGTCGCGATGCCTGTACCAAAAAAATCCCTGTCCTCAGTCCAAATTGGGCAAGCTAAAGCCATTGCGCTTGCAATTATCGGCCAGTCATCTGCATCGCGCGAGGAAATGCGTTTTAATGCCGTGGTTTTAAATTCTGCGTATTGATCGTGACTAACCGATTCAATCAGAGTTTCAAGTGAATCCAATGTTGCCATTGAAGAATGATTGACCCGGCGTTTTAACAAGAGTGCCGGAAGATACGTGCGCGCATCAAGCCAGGCGACATCTGGCGCGAAGAAACGAACGCTCGCAGCATTGGCTGCAATTAACTCCCTCACGCGTGTGCCCAAAACTGCCCGTATCAGGATATTGGCGTCTACAACAATGGCCTTCCCTGTCATGCCGCTTTCGCCCTGGCTTTTTTGCGCATTGCGTTGAATTCCTGAACCACCTCGTCTACATCAACGCCTTGCTCAGCCAATGCTTCATCAAGCAGCGCACCAGCTTTGCGCAAGGCATCAATTTCGGTATCAGTGGGGCCTTGTGCCGGAAGAAAATAGCCTACGGTGTGGCCATGGCGGGTAATGGTGACAGGCGTACCCGTATTGATATATTCGGCCAAATCCTGCCGGAATTCCCGAATGCCTACTTTGGTGCTTTCCATATCGCGTACTCCTTTGGGTTCTTTACCATAGTGTGTACACATTTTACAGCCAACTTTATGATTGCGCAATGTCGGCAAACCGCTTTTAAAAACAAAAGGCGACCGAAGCCGCCTTTCATTTGTTGCACCAAGCTCGCGCCTAGCGCTTCTGCCGCAGCTTTTGAATCGCCGCCAACTGCGCCATTGCCGCTGAGAGTTCAGCTTGCGCTTTTGCATAATCCATCTTTGAATCTTTATTCACCAATGCTTCTTCCGCCTTTTTCTTGGCTTCAGCCGCTTTGGCTTCGTCCAGATCGGCACCGCGAATCGCAGTGTCGGCCAAAACGGTCACCGCTTTTGGTTGCACTTCCAAAATGCCGCCAGCAACGAAAACAAATTCTTCTTCTGCCTTGCCGCTCACTTTAATGCGAACGGCACCGGGCTTGATGCGGGTGATTAAGGGGGTGTGGCCGGGGTAAATCCCCAGTTCGCCCGCTTCACCCGGCAACGCCACGAATTCGGCTTCACCGGAGAAGATCAAGCTTTCAGCGGATACAACGTCAACGTGAATAGTGTGTGCCATGGGGTTCCTGTCCGGTTGCCCCGCTGCATTGTTTTGCACCGGGGCGGCCCTGCATTTTTATGCATTAATTAGTTGAGTTTCTTGGCTTTTTCAATTGCTTCGTCGATCGTGCCAACCATGTAAAACGCTTGTTCCGGCAAATGATCCAACTCACCCGACGCAATCATTTTGAAGCCCTTGATGGTGTCTTTCAACGATACGTATTTACCTGGCGAACCGGTAAACACTTCCGCCACGTGGAAAGGCTGCGACAGGAAACGCTGCATCTTACGCGCACGAGCTACCAGCAATTTGTCTTCCGGTGCCAATTCGTCCATACCCAGAATCGCGATAATGTCACGCAATTCTTTGTAACGCTGCAATGTACCTTGCACAGCGCGGGCGGTGTCGTAGTGGTCTTGACCCACGACTAATGGATCGAGCTGACGTGAAGTCGAATCGAGTGGATCAACCGCAGGGTAAATACCCAAGGATGCGATATCACGCGACAACACCACGGTGGAATCCAAGTGAGCAAAGGTGGTGGCTGGCGATGGATCGGTCAAGTCATCCGCTGGCACGTAGACGGCCTGGATCGATGTGATCGAACCGACTTTGGTGGACGTAATACGCTCTTGCAAACGGCCCATTTCTTCAGCCAAAGTAGGTTGATAACCCACCGCAGAAGGCATACGACCCAAGAGCGCTGATACTTCAGTACCAGCCAAAGTAAAGCGGTAGATGTTATCCACGAAGAACAACACGTCTTTACCTTCATCACGGAACGATTCTGCAATCGTCAAACCGGTCAAAGCCACGCGCAGACGGTTACCTGGTGGTTCATTCATCTGACCATACACCATCGCCACTTTGGAGTTTTCCGGGTTTTCCAGATCCACCACTTTGGCGTCAGCCATTTCATGGTAAAAGTCATTCCCTTCACGGGTACGCTCACCCACGCCGGCAAACACTGACAAACCGCTGTGCGCTTTGGCGATGTTGTTGATCAGTTCCATCATGTTCACGGTCTTACCCACACCCGCACCACCGAACAGACCCACTTTACCGCCTTTTGCAAACGGGCAAACCAAGTCAATCACCTTGATGCCGGTTTCGAGCAAATCTTGCGATGGCGAGAGTTCGTCGTAGACCGGTGCTTTACGGTGAATCGCTGCCATTTGTTCCTGACTTACCGGGCCGCATTCATCAATCGGGTTGCCCAATACGTCCATAATACGACCCAGGGTCGCTTTACCTACTGGCACCATGATTGGTTTGCCAGTATTTTGAATCGCCATGCCACGCCGCAAACCGTCCGAAGTACCCAGCGCAATGGTACGGACAATGCCGTCGCCAAGTTGTTGTTGTACTTCCAGAGTCAATTCTGAGCCTGCCATTTTCAAGGCGTCAAACACCTTGGGCATCGCGTTGCGGGGGAATTCAACGTCCACCACAGCGCCGATACACTGAACGATTTTGCCATCAGTCATGTTCGTTCCTTCAAATAAAATTAAAATTCCTTGTGGGACAGAGTTAAGCGTAGCGTTACTCTGTCCCCAACATTCTTTAAATCAGGGTGCAGTCAGTTACACTGCGGCCGCACCTGCGACGATTTCTGAC
>CAMBDR010000669.1 GCA_945864765.1 Janthinobacterium lividum
GCATATTATTGAGCAGAGGATTGATAACAAGATCATTCGCCCCAGTGCCAATTATGTAGGGCCGGAGGATTTGAAGTTTGTGCCGCTTGCTAAACGGAAGTAAGCGCAAGCAAGCAAAAATAAGCGTAAATAGTGCTAAATAAACAATGCTATTGCGAAAAAGACGCTGCCTGCGGGTGGCGTTTTTTTCGTTTAGACTGTTCTGATAACACAACTGCCCGGTCTTTTCGAAATCTACCACCTTCTCGCGTAAAATTAACCTATGTCAGAGCTATTCTGCAGTTGCGAAAGGATGAAAATGCCCGATCAAATGATTCAAGTTGAGTTAAACCAATTACTGCTGGATGCAGAAAACCCGCGTCTGCCAGAAGCAATTGAGCGCGGGCAGCAGGCACTGGTTGACTATATTGCTGAAACAACATCGATTGTAGAATTGATGATGGCCATGGGTGAAAACGGTTATTTCCCGGGCGAACCGCTGATCGTCATACCTGATGGGGCTGGTCGTTACATCGTGGTAGAGGGCAATCGGCGTTTGACGGCCTTAAAGCTGTTGCAAGACCCTGCTTTTTGCTCCAACCCCGGCAAACGCATGCGTGATGTGGCGGCCCAGGCGAAGTATAAGCCGAACTCGGTGCCTGTCGTGGTTCGGCCCAACCGGGCGGATGTTTTGCCTTATCTTGGGTTTCGCCATATTACCGGCGCGAAAGCCTGGGAACCGTTGGCCAAGTCGCGCTATATCGAGCAATTATTCAATCATACCGATGTTAGCCTCAGCCCTCGCGAGCGTTACGGCAGCGTGGCACGTGCCATCGGTAGTCGGCGCGACTTTATCAAGCGTAACTTGGATGCCTTGGCGGTGTACAAAGAAATAGCGGCGCATGATTTTTATGGTATTGATGACTTGAATGAGCAAAGCATTAAATTTTCCATCCTCTCAACGGCGCTGGCCGATGACCGCATTGCCGATTTTATCGGCATTGTGCAAAAAGACGAGGCGGGTGATTTTATTGAGCAAGACCCCATCGTAATGCCAGCCTGCCTGAAAAAACAGCCGATCCGGGAATTGATTCAATGGCTGTTTGAACGCGACTTAAAAGGGAGAACCCGGGTTGGCGAGTCGCGCAATTTACGGCTATTGGCTGCGGTGGTGGATAACCCCAAGGCACTGGCGGCGTTTCGCAATAATTCACCGCTTAAAATTGCGTATCAGATGACTTCTGACAGTACGCTGGATTTTGTTCAGTTATTGTATCTGGCCGAAGGTTCGGTTACTGAAGCGGCCAGTATGGTGGCCAATGTGGGGTTTTCTGACGAAGGGTTTGATACTGCCAGGCGTATCCTTGAAAATATCAAATTGATCGGGCGGACATTGAAGGCGAAGGGGCAAGCTGACGATGACTTTTAAGATTGGAGAGATTCACCCGAATACGCCACATTTGTGTGCTGATCTGTTTGAGTTGTTGGTGCTGCTGGGTGGGCCTGAACAGCCACATGGCTGGCATCGTAACGACATGGAAGCCTTGCTGCACAGTGGTGCTTTGAGTTATGAAGAAGTAGATGAGGAAGTCGATGCCGAAGGTGCTGATAACCGCCACGATGGAGAGGGTGATTCTGGTGCCCGTGAAGGCCTGAGTAGCGCTGAAAGGCGAGGACGCATGGAAACACAGGTGGAAGATATTCTGGCCCATTTGAATTACCGGGCGGGTGTTTTTGGGCCATTTTACCCATTTCGGCTTGAAAACGAACAATTGATTCTGCAGGAGCAGTTAGATGTGCGGCAACGGGTGTATCGGCTGTTATTGGCTTGTTCGCGCTTATGCTCATTTGCAGGGCGTGGCTTACCCCAACGCTGGGCTGCCCACTTTGTGCGCCTGTGCAAATTGGCCTTGGCTGGGCTTTTGCCAGGTCACGCCGTGGTACGCTCTTTTGATGCCAATTCGGAAGATCGGCAAGGCTATTATGCAAGCGATTTACGTAAGGCCTTGGTCAAGTTGGGGGCCGACTTACGCGTCATTGGGGTCAATGCTAGCGAGTGTGCCAAGGTTGCAGCGCAAGGCGATGCCGGGTTGGATTTGGTAGGTATCGTTGATTTTGATGATGGTGCAGCGACTGCGTTTGCGCTATTGGCGCAATGTGCGGCGCAAGAAACCGCGTGGCCAAGTAAAACCCTGGAAGCGCACCCGATGAAATTCAGACATTTTTTTCAAATGCAATTTGACTGCCCGGCGCTGATGTTTACACCGGTTTGCTTTCGCACGGGCAGTGGTGAGTGGTGTGATAATCAAAGTGCCAACGGCATTTTTCTGGCTGATCGGGGGCGTATTTTACAGTTGTTGGAGCAGCAGCAATTGTGTGACCGAATAGCAGTCATGGATTGGTTTGTTGAGTTTGAGCGGGCGCTTGCCGCAGTTGAACTCTAGCAAACAATTTGCTACCTGACTAAAACCGTTTCAAACTCAAACCCCATCAATGCTCATGTTCTTTGTGTGCTGCACTGTGCCCTCCGCGTCGGGTGCCCACGCCTTCAGCAGTGGGCCAAGCAGGCTTTGGCGCACTTCTTCGTTAGGGATGCGAAGTTTATAATATTGCCGCTGATTAACCCGTTCCTCACTGGCGATGGTCAGGTAGCCGGATTGAAACAACAGCGCAACCGGTTCGATCTCATCCACATCAAAAGCCGACAGCAAGTCAGACGTTGCTTCCATCTGCCCCAGCCTGGGTAACCAGACCCGGCGTTCAGTGAGCAGCTTGACCAAAAAGGTGGGCGTTGCCGATTCAAACCACCAGGGGTTAAATTCTCGCTCCTGAAACAATAGTAGCAAGTCGTAAGGGTTGTACACCGATTCGCCGCGCCAGTTGTAGCCGTTGTACCATTGGCGGATCGCATCCCGATCCAGCCCTTCGAGTTCGGGTGCGAACACGGTGTCAACATCGTGGTGGGTATAGCCGCAGATGGCGGCGTACTCGGGCGAGACGGTAATGTCGCGCAGGTTGTTTAGCCCGGAAAACAAACTTACCTTGCTGAATTTGGAAACCCCGGTCAGAAAGGCGAAACGGATGTCGGCATCGGCCCCTTTAATGACCGAATAAAACCCCTTGAGCGTGGTGCGCATGGCCAGCACCGCCTCACGCTCGTGCAAGTTGTCAAGCAGGGGCTTGTCATATTCATCCACCAGAATCACCACGCGCTGCCCGTATTTGGCGTGGGCAGCCAAAATCAGGCTGCGAAAGCCGACAATGGTGTCATCCAAATCCGGGCAAGCCAGCCCAAGCCGTGTGAAATTTTCTGCCAGAATATTGCGAATGCGCCGCTCCAGATCCGCTTGGCTGGCCAGCCCACCATCGTTGAAGCTGATTTGGATTACCGGATAGCGCGTGGCCCAATCCCATTGGTCGTGAACATACAAACCCGTGAACAGTGCCTGGTTGCCCTCAAACATTTCTTTGAGCGTATCAACCAGCAGGCTTTTGCCAAAGCGAC
>CAMBDR010000670.1 GCA_945864765.1 Janthinobacterium lividum
AATCAAGGCCACGCCCAAGGGGATCAAACACCAGCCAAACACATTTTGCCAACCAAAGGCAAGCGCCAGGGCGGGGGCAAACAGGGCGGCAAAAGCGGTGCCGGAGTTACCCGCGCCAGCAATACCCAGTGCGGTGCCCTGGTGTTCCGGCGGATACCAGCGCGACGCCAGCGGTAAGGCGACCGCAAAGGCGGCACCGGCAAAACCAAGTAATGCACCCAGGGTAAGAATGTGCGCATAGGTGGTTAATTCACCTTTCCAGGCCCACAACATGGCCGCAATCACAATCACTTGGCCAATAAGGCCAGCTTTTTTGGGGCGTAAATGATCGACCAGCACCCCCATCACAATGCGTAACAAGGCACCCGCCAATAAAGGTGTGGCGACCATCAAGCCTTTTTGTGCCGCAGTCAAGCCCAATGAATTGGCAATTTGAATGCCCAGTGGGCCAAGAATCACCCAAACCATAAAACTGAGATCAAAATAGAAGAATGCAGCGAGCAGGGTAGGTGTGTGCCCCGCTTTCCAGAATGAAGACTTTTGCATGGTGTTCCTTTCGGGTTGAATTTTGTCCTTACCCTTGTAATGCAATTGGCGTGCCAGCTTATGAATGCGTCTTTTTGGGTGGCGTGTTAGTAATTGGTGCGGGGCAAGGCAGGATATTGCACCAAAAAACTTGCCTTGCTGCACCATTGCGTGCATGAGTCGCACCAAGACAGTGCGGATGGGCAAAATCAGGGCGTAGCATGCTGCTATTTGGGGTGTAATGAGTCGCTCAATTAATTATGTGTTTTCAAACTGACCGTGAATTGGCTACCCACGCCCGGCGTCGAAACAAAGGTCAAACTACCACCATGTTTTTGCACGATGCCAAAGGCACTCGATAGCCC
Source organism: Janthinobacterium lividum (assembly GCA_945864765.1). Lineage (GTDB taxonomy): Bacteria > Pseudomonadota > Gammaproteobacteria > Burkholderiales > Burkholderiaceae_D > CAMBDR01. The sequence continues at coordinate 891 of CAMBDR010000670.1, forward strand.
AAGACCTGTGCCTGAGCCGACTTCTTTGGTGGTATAAAACGGTTCCATGATGTGGTCTTGTACCGCAGGCTCGATGCCGATGCCACTATCTTCGAAAATAACTTGAATATGATTGCCATCGGCAGCGAGCTTCAAACGTAGCCACAGCTTGCCGGGGATGGGGCCTTGGCCCCGATCCTGTTTTTCGACAATCGCCTGACAGGCATTGACCAGCAAGTTCATGAATACCTGATTGAGCAGGGCGGGCCAACATTCCAATTCCGGGGTGGGGCTAAAGTCGGTAATGAATTCAACTTTTTCCAGCCAACTGGAGCGCACCAAATTTAAGGTTGAGTTTAAGCATTCGCTCAGGCTGACCGATTTTTTTTCCGCTTCATCGAGCCGGGTAAAGGCGCGCAAATCTTTGACGATGGCGATGATCCGTTCGGTGCCATCGAGCATGGTGGTGACATTTTGATTGAGTTTTTCAAAGCGCTGTTCAAATGCGGCGATCACTTCGGGGGCTTCGCCCGAATCGAGTAATGTCATCACAAACTGCTCGAATTCGGCAATATCAGTGCGTTGAATTTGGGCCGCAACATGGGTAAAGTTGGTCGGGTTATTGATTTCGTGGGCAATGCCCGCCGTTAACGTACCCAGGCCCGCCATTTTCTCGGACTGAATCAATTGGGATTGGGTTTCCTGTAAATGACTGTGCGCCTTGGTCAATTTGTCGTGGGACGCCGCCAATTTGTTGTTCGCCTGGGTCAGGTCGGTGGTGCGTTCGTCGATTAATATTTTCAAATGGACTGCCTCGGCATGCAAACGGCGCAAACGCCAGCGATAGAGAGCGAAGGCGCAGCCTGTCAATGATAATAGAACCAGTATCAGGAACCAGATGGTTTGCCAAAAAGCAGGCAAAATCCGGATTGGAACCACCAATTCATCGCCACTCCAATCCCCTACGCGATTGCTGCCTTGAACCCGTAGCAGATAATCGCCTGGCCATAAATTACCATAACTGGCGTTACGGTGTTGGGCATCGGTATCGATCCAGTCTTGTTCATAGTTTTGCAAGCGATAACGATAGCGGTTCTTTTGTGGCTCCGAGTAATCCAGGGCGGCAAATTCGAGTGTGAAGCTGCGCTGTTCAGATGAAAGTGTGAGTTTTGGTTGTAATAAGCCCAGCGCCTGGGCGCGGCCGTTGATTTTTAATTCGGTCGCACGTACTGGCGCTTGGTACTGCCATGGCTGGAATTGCTCCGCTTCAATCACGACCAAACCTTGGGTGCCGCCATAGAGGAGCTTGCCATCGTGGGTTTTGTAAACGGCTTGATACCAGTTGCCGCCGATATCCATGCCATCGGCTTTGGAGAGCTCATACGCGCGCATGCGTTTGGGGTCGAGCATGAATGATCCGTTCCAGATCCGCCCCAGCTTATCTTCCATCAGGTTGGGGCCAAAGGGTTTGCCTGGTCTACCGATCAAGGCGCTGATATGTTCGAATTCGCCTGAGTTGTCATTGAGATTGCGCAGGCGATCCAAACCTTGATCCGTCTCAATCCAGAGCTGTTGCTGCTTGTCGATTAACAGATCATTTACCCGGTTCGAGCTCAGGCTGGATGTTTGACCAGGATCAAATGAAAATTGGCGCAGTTCCTGGCTTGCCTCTTTCCAACGCCATAGTCCTTGATCAGTGCCAATCCAGAGCCTGCCTTGCTTGTCTTCGGCCAAAGAAAAGATGCTTCCTTTGATCGGTGTTTTTGAGCGCTCAAACCGTTGTAGTGCCTTATCCCATTGGTATAAACCTGTCGTGGTACTCATCCATACCTTCTTGCTGCGACTGGTTAAGGTGCCCAGTATCGTGGTGCCCTGAAATTCTTTTAAATTTGCCGCGAACTCCCATTGACGGCTACCCGGTTTGAGAAATAACACGCCAAATTGATTGGTTCCAATCCAAATGGTGGCATCCGGGGTTTGCGTCATGCTGGTTATATTGGCATCCGGCAAGGCCATGCCCGATCCGGCCCGATAACCGCCCACCAGACCGAGCCGCCGATCCAGAATATCAATCCCGTTTCCGGCCGTTCCTACCAATATTTGGCCGTTAGACAACTCCAGAATCGCGCGGATGTCGGAATGACTCAGACTGGCAGGGTTGGTTAAATCATGTTGTATCAGATGAAATGCCTGGCCCAAAGGATGATAGCGTTGCAAGCCACCACCCCAGGTGCCAATCCACAACAAACCGGCATGATCGACCAACATCGTGCGGGAAGTGTCAGAAGCAAGGCCGTTGCGTACCTGGTTTTGGTGTTTGATCTGGCGTAAAACCCGACCATCCGTGGCCGAAACAACATTGATGCCACCACCAAATGTGCTTAACCAAATTTGATCAGGTCGTGGTTGGGCAATGGCTGAAACCCAGCCATAACTTAATTTGTTGGATTGGGTCGGATCGACTGCCAGGTGATGCAGTTGCAAATTATCCGGCATCAACCAGGCTGCGCCATTCTTGTTGGTTCCAATCCAGATCTTGCCGTCCTTGGCTTGAAACAGCGATGCGATTTCTTGTCCTGCCAGCGTATCGGAGGCTATTTTGCCGATCTGTTCAA
>CAMBDR010000671.1 GCA_945864765.1 Janthinobacterium lividum
AGGTTCGCTACTTTGCCAACCGCAAGATCGCCCCCTGCCGCGTGACGGAATTGCGGCCAAACAAAGTTGCGGTGCAGGATTTGCACACCAACCGATTCTGGGTGCTGCCTTATGCCTCGATTGTGCTGGACGAGGATGAGCCGGGTGCGCCGCCAGTGGCCCAGGCGATAGCGGCGCTGCAAGTGGAGCGCAATCATTTTCAGGTGGGCGATACGGTTGGTTTTACCGATAAACACCAGAACCAGCGTGTGGGTAAGGTGATGCGGCGCAATGAAAAAACCGTGACCATCTATTGCAATGGCGATAGCTGGCGCGTGCCTTGGCAGATGTTGACCAAAATTGTGGATGTTTGAGTGCCGGGTTTGGGGTAAAACGATTCTAAAGCGAGTCTAAAATGATTGTTAAGTGTTGCGCTGGGTCGTTGGTTTAATCGTTTTTTTGGCAGAATAATCAAAAATTTGGAAAAGTGGCCGACCCTTGGCGTGAAACTCAAATTTCGCTTGGGCTTGTATTATAAGGCGCAGGACTATAAACTAGTCAGATGACTGGTTATTTGAGGTGAGATCATGAAGATATGGCCTGTACAAGATGCTAAATCCCGGTTTAGTGAGTTATTGGATGCTTGCGCCAGCGAGGGGCCGCGCATGGTTAGTGCGGCGCGGCCATCGTTGAAGAGTTTGTTGCTTTCCGGGGAAGGACGGTTTGGTTTGGATTTGCCGCCACGCGGCCAGGCACGGCGTCGCACGGTAACGGAAAATTGAGCTGAACATGTATCTGCTCGATACCAATATCGTTTCCGAACAGCCCTGCCATGTTCAATCAACCCTGCATTGGAGGATTTATGCCCGCAACATTAACTGTACCCAATCTGCCTGACGAATTGCATTGCTGGTTGAGCGAGCAAGCGGCAAACCATCAACGCTCAATTGACAGTGAAGTCATTGCCCTGCTTGGCACCCTGAAAAATGGGAAAACCCCCAAACCCAAGGTGGCGGCAGAAGAGATTCTCGCCATTGCCGCAAGGTGCAAAGCCTTGCCGGATTACGATACCCGTAGCCCCGATGAAATCATTGGCTATGATGAATTTGGGATTCCGCGCTGATCATGGTTATTGATAGTTATCGGAAGGATATACTGCTTTTCAAGGGGGATTTCACTGAAACCGACCTTGTGGCGGCGATTGGCCTTGATGCTTAATTCCCGCCTGCATCTGCGGAATGTGCAAAACGGTTTGTCGCTCATGTTGCTTGGTTATTTAATGTGCTTACCTCGATTTCTCCACCATTTTGGATATGTTGCGCGAGCTGTTCCCAGCCTTCTAGGCCTTCAGGCATTCCAAGTCGCGGCGCGAGTTTTGAAAGTGCTTGCAAGCCTTTCGCCAGATTGATTTGTTTGGCGATGGTGTACACAGTCACCCAAGCGTTTATTGCTTCCTGCATTTGTTCATTCTGCAGGTAAACATACCCGATATTAAACAAGGCAAAGCATAGCCCCGCTTTGTCGCCGATTTGCTGGCAGATGGTCAGCGATAGTTTCAGGTGGCCCAGTGCCGTCTCGTAATCACCTTGGGCTTTAAAGATTTGCGAAATATTGTTGAGCGTGGCACTTTCTATCGCTTTGGCGTCGATTTGCTGGCAGATGCTCAGTGATTGTTTCAGGTAGCCTAGCGCCGTCTCGTAATCGCCTTGGGCTTTATAGATTTGCGAAATATTGTTGAGCGTGGCACCTTCGCACGCTTTGTCGCCGATTTGCTGGCTGATGGTTAGCGATTGTTTTAGGTAGTCCAGCGCCGTTTCGTAATCGCCTTGGGCATGATAAAATTGCGAAATATTGCTGAGCGTGGTGGCTTCGCCTGCTTTGTTGCCGGTTTGCTGGGAGATGGTTAGCGCTTGTTTCACGTAGTCGAGCGCCGTCTCGAAATCGCCTTGGGCTTTATATATTTGCGAAATATTGTTGAGCGTGGCACCTTCGCTTGCCTTGTTGCCTAATTCCCGATACATAGGCAAGGCTACGTCTCGATAAATACGCAAGGCTTCGTCCCACTCGCTTAATCGATGATATAAATCCGCCAATTCACTGAGCAAACTGACCTGCAATCGCTCCCCGGTGGCATCGCCTTCGCTTGCCAAATATTGCTTGATTTCAGCAATCCGAGCCCGCTTGGTTTGTTCATCGCGATTATCGAAACCACGGATATCCGGCATCAGCGTTGCCAACTGTGGCAAGGCCCCTTCGGCAACCCGATCCCGTTCGCTAAAATCATACACACCATGCCGCCAAGACCACAAATCCAGCGCGCGGCGCGCAAATGCCGCCATGCGCGGCGGGCGCAACCAACACAGCAGCGGTACTGGCACATGCAGCGCGCATGATTCACGCTGAATATTCCACGCGCCAAGCCGCCGATCCGCCTGCTCCGGGTCGGGGTAATCTTCCAGCCATTGATCAAGGTCAGGCAGCTCAATCGGTTTGCCCAATTTGGCAGCGTCGCGCAAAGCCGCTTCCAGGTCTATCCAATCGTCATACGCCATGGCATGCAGCACGGTTATTTCACCAAACAGCTTGCGCAAGGCGCTTGATACCTGTTCTTGCGCCTCCCGGTGCTCAAATTTGAGTAAAAACAAGCGCCAGACATGTATGTCACTCTGTAAACCTCGCGCCAAACGCCGAAAATCCGGGAAAAATTCCGCTGGCACCTCTGCGGCCATCGCCTGCAAGCTTGCCTCAAACTCTGCCAGCGCGAGGTCAGCCATTGCTTGCCGCCTGATTGCCCTGTGCCTGTCTATGCTGTGCCAATGCTGCGACAAAAGGTTTTAGCTTGTGCAATACCGGATGCGCCTGCCGCCAGGCTCCGGTGTTGTATTCCAGCAGTACCCCTTGTTCGATCAATTGATTGATGACTTCGCCTTGCCCCATGTTCGGATTCAAATCACATTCGGCCAGCGCGCCATATTGCGCAACGGTGAGCCAACCGCGAAATTCAGCCGCCAATTGATAGGCAGCATCTTCGACCGTTTGGCTGTTCATCGGCAATTGTGCAACCGATTCGCAACACAGGCGCAACAGGCGCAAGGCATCGCGCAAATTGCCGCCCGAATAAAAAATCAATTGATCCAGCGGGGCTACATCGGCAAACATGCTGAAATGGCAGCGCTTAAGCAAAAACTCACGCATCATCTGGTAAGCAGCATCCAGCTTGGAACCAGTTTCAAAATCCTGTAATTTCACCATCGGCAATACCAGAAAATCGAACTGCGCCAAGGGCCGCCCGTGGTGCTTAAGTGCCAGCGGTGCGGTATAAATCGTCACGCAATTGGCCTGGGTAATTTGATTACCCTCATCCAGAAAAAAACGCCGCCAGTCGTCGCCGCGAAAGCGGTCGCAACCATCAATCCACACCAGCGGCAGGCAGCCGTTGTTGGTTCGGCGTAGCTCGTTGCAAAGCGATATCAATACCTGATTGAGTGCCGCGATAAATT
>CAMBDR010000672.1 GCA_945864765.1 Janthinobacterium lividum
TATTTCAATAAACCATCAAGCCGGGTATCGGTTATTGAAGTAAACGGAATCGGTATCGCCTTAAGATCGTTTGGTTCTATGTTGCTCCGATCCATAAGCCAACGACGGCCTATCGTCGCCACAAAATATAACGCCGTTTCGCTACGGAGGTATTTTGCAAGACCTTGCAAGAATTTCTTTTCAATCGTGGTTACAGCAGCACCTAATTTCTTAAAAAAAACAGCTAAAAAGCTTTCATTATAGCCTTTTCGATAATCGACAAAACGAATGTCATTAAAACTTCTCGGCACCAATAAAATATTCCCGCTAAACTGGTTAATATACGTAGGATTGACCCCTTTTAGCACCGAGAGCGGGATTTCATTCCTTTCAATCAATTTCGTAATATTAGTTTCCGGGAAAAGATCAAAATTTTGTTCCAGGGGATCTTTGTTTACCGCATCAGATGCGGGTAAATCATTTACCAAGTATTTTCCATCAAGCGCAGTTTCGCTCGTGTTTCCGCCTCGTTTGATCGCAGCACCCACTGAATCACAAAAAGCACCCAGAAAGGAGATTTTTTGGGCACTGACCGAATCAACCATATAATGTTGAATTTGTCGATCTACGGGGCGAAGTACAAATGCTTCAAACCATGCGCGTGAATTTTCAGTGAAGAAATCTTGACGAAACCGTTGTACGTCAGATTTATCCATGATCAGTGTCCACGGCAATTCTTTCCGTGAGGCGACTGGTTGAGAAATGGAGAGCGGCGAATATACCCAGGTGAGCGCACTATTTGTTCTTTTAGAATTGCGTACAAAAATTCCGGCACAGGCATGTTTTGCGCCGACAAAGAGGCTATAGCGCATGTGAGCGAAATTGATGGCACCCAATACGGAAAACTCTTCTGAAAGTTGTTTGCGAAATTTCGCCGAAGTTGGGTTAATGAAAGTCTTTGCAGGAATTAACATTGCGAGGACAGCGCCGTCCGCCATATGCTCTCTTAGTGCCTTCCATACAAATAGCTCAGCAGCCTGATCGTTTCCAACGGGCGAATTCGGGTGGCTCTTTAACCAGTGCGTTGCAGCAATTGAATCCAGTTTTGCAACCGACTGCCATGGCGGGTTTCCGACTACGCAGTCAATTTTTGGGATCAGTGCGACAGGAAATTCTCCAAAGAAATCGCGTGGGAATAAATTTTTCCCCACCAATTCAGGGAATAATTTTTTTGAATCTTTTCCCGCTGCAACACCAGTCAATTCGCGCAGATTGATATAATCCAACATGGTCAAATATAGGCTGAATGCGGCTACATGGCATGCATCAAGATTACGTTCAATACCAAAAATATTGTAAATTAGCAACTCGCGAACGCAAGCCAAAGACATTTGATCGGCGCTTAGATTTCTTGTATGCTCAAGAATTCGGCGATAAGCGCCAACCAGAAAAACCCCGGACCCTGCTGCCGGATCAAGAACTTTCATTCCATCGCGTAGTGGGCACGCATCTTCCACACGATCAAGGATTAAATCGACAAGAAACGGTGGCGTATAATATGCCCCTACTTTGCGGCGCTCGCCTTCTTTCACATTTTCCAGGAATTGTTCGTACACTGCGGAGAGTGTCTCGACCCGTAATACGCCCAGGTCAATATCAAGAAAACTCAATTGCAGCGCACCTTGACTGGCAAGGACAGCGCGGTGTTTCATAACCCGGCAAACCAAATCAATATGCGCATCATTTATTTCAGATCGATCACTGGCCGATAATGGAAAGATGCTGCCATTGAAAATGGAATCGAGATCGATCAGCAATTTCCACAGCAATTTCTTGGTCAAACGAAAATTTGGCATGGCCAAATCAATACCTGAATGACCCCGATCAAGCAACCATTCACGACTGATGATACCCCGATCGTGAAGAAAAAAGACATAGAGTAACTTCCCAATCAAGCCATTTGCAGCCGTATAAGGCAGTTTTTTCGGCACATGCGTGCCATTCTTTAAACTCTGGCTTAAGGCATCCAAGCCAGCCAGTAAACATTGATCGACTCGTCCGGAAACATTAATGGCATGGTCACGCCAAAATAAGGCGGAACGCAGTCTTAGTGCGCTCAGATTCATTAACGGCGAGTCAGCACGACTGATATGAGCATTTTCTTGGGAAGGTAAATCGTTCCAATTGAAACTTTGCAATTCCTGTTCCCAATTCCCTCGATCAAACTTAAACCCCTCACACATGATAATTTCGACTGGCGTCACCAGCAACAGGAAAGGAACCAAGCCTTGGCTCCATACCTTCCTATGAATCGATTGGGCTTCGGTACGATCTGACACAATAGCAATATAGACGAGGGGTGCCGCAATGAACGTATTTTTTTGGCCTTCGAGCCAACAAAATGCGCCAACAATATTCATCGAATCACGGGCTTGCGTCAGGGCAAAACGATGTGCATGCACCGTATCAAATTCATCAGCCGAAATCCAGCCATTTCCTTTTGTATAGGAAAGTATACTGAGAAGCTGATTCATTTTTCTGTTGAATTCAGAATGCAAATGTTTCACCGCTTTACCTTTAGAGCTGATCGATCATGGTTATCGAGGGGCGATGCACCCCCTTGAATAAGAGAAGGGCCAAAATTAAATATTTTTTGATTAGTCGGCAGCGCACTACCGACTTGTTGCAAATGAAAATCAACGCGTGAAAAAATCTTTGTTAGAGGCAAAACCACCCCACTATTTACAAACACATCGCCATCCTCATATCGCGCCGCTAACGGCTTAAAGCTTAATAAAAGTTTGGGCTGTACTGCCACCGGGCGGGGGCCAGATAGCTCACTGGCAATTTGTGGTAAGACGCTAGCTATCGCGTTGCGCCGCAGCCCGTAATTTGATTCAAGTTCACAAGCTATCAAAATAACAAGAAAATCATGCGGTGAAAAAGTCCGGGCCACACGAGGTTGCATCTCATCATCACCTTCAAATTTGTAGCCGAGTTCGTCCAGCAACCCTCGAAGTTGGTTTCGAGTGTAGTTGACTTCCTTGTAGACATCAGATGCTTTAAGTCGTTTGTTCATCTGCGCATAATATACGCAGATGAACAAATTCGCAAGAGAACTACTCGAATTAGACGCAGATACAACTTGCATTTGTGAATTTGCATACGACTCACATCGAACACTGGGCGCAAGCAGATTTTGATTTTTGAGTAATGTTTACTTGTGGTTTTTTACAGTAGGCCCGTTTGCCCCTTTGAAAAAGAGCCATGCATGCTGGCACCTCGCTTCACACTATTCTCCCGCCACCACCCCATGCGCCTGCTGATCCGCATGGTAGCTCGACCGCACCATCGCCCCCACCGCCGCATGCACAAAGCCCATTTTGTAGGCCTCTGCTTCAAACATCTTGAACACATCCGGGTGCACATAGCGCCGCACTGGCAAATGCCCTTCCGATGGTTGCAGATATTGGCCGATGGTCAGCATATCGATATGGTG
>CAMBDR010000673.1 GCA_945864765.1 Janthinobacterium lividum
TTGCCGAACTGGGTTTTGGCAATGCTGGCCCAGACATCCTTGTCTTTCCAGGCATCGGTTTGCAGGCGCTCGGTAATCGCGGTTTCGATGGCATTGCCCGCATCGTGTACCAGATCATCGATATCTTCGGTAAAGGTTTGTCGTTCATAAGCGATGCGCGCTTTAACGATGACCAGGCGTTGCCGGATTTGCTGCAATAATTGTTGCGCCATATTTTGCATGCTGCCCAGCGTGCTGGCCAACTCTGTCGCCTTGCTCGCCGCGCCACCTTGGGGTGCAAGGCTGGCAAGCTGGCTGCGGTATTGGGCAATATCGCCCGTTATCCGCTGCGCCACCACGGCAAACTGGCTGGCCAGGGCCGAACGCGCGAGCGCACCAGTTTGGCAGGCGCGGGCGCTCTTGATGATGTCCGGGTCACCAATGTGGCGGCCAAATTCCAGCACCCGGTCGGTCACATCGGCACTCTTGACCAAACGGCGCGCCCTGGCACTGAGTTGGCCGAGCAAGCTGGTGTCGTCTTGCTGCGGCAAGCTATCCAATTCATCCTTGCTCAATTCCACCTTGAGGGCCGCAGCCAGGCGTTTGGCCAAGGGGCGGGCCGCAAGCCCCTGGCCTTGCAGCAAAGGCTTGGCCATCGACCATGCGGCTTCACATTCCTGGGTACTCGACAGCGGCTGTGCCCGTGCCAGATCGGCCAAGGTTTTATCCAAATCCACTCCCTGCTCCAGCGCATGGAAAATCAACATCCCCATCAAGGCGGAATATTGTGAATTGCGCGCAACGTCCATCAAGGCGGAAAAATCGGCCAAAGATACGCTTTTATCCGCACTGGCCAGCGCCACCAGGGTGCGCGCATAGACAGCCAAAAAGGATTTGTCGGTCTGCAAGTAAGTGGCCAGAGGTGGAAAATTCAACTCGGCTGCCAAATTTGCATCATTCGTCACATGACTGGAAGTAGTTGCCACAGCGATGCCTTTTTCAAATTCATTGAACTTGATTTTACACCACCTGGCGGGTCGCAAGACAGGTTTAAAAATGATGCGGTCGTATTTATTCTCTTTCAAATATGTGCGCTAACTGAGTGATGCCGCTATAATTTGACGATGCATTCCTGAGGAAAATAGTTAACGGGGATAAACCACACAAATAACCAAGGAAAAACTTATGTCCATGCTTACCCGCCTTTTCCTCATGGCACTGCTTGCCGTCGCAGGCTTGCCCACAGCCGCCCAACAAATGAACAAATGCAAACAAGCCAACGGGTCGTATTCCTTTCAGGACACTCCCTGCCCAGGCAGCGCCAGCCAGGAAGTCATCAAGTTTGACGCAAGAGGAAATATTCAAAAAAACCCAAAAGCCAGCGCCAGTCAGGAGGCAGTTAGCCCAAGCCCGGCCGCAAAAGCCATCGAACCGCCGCCCCCAAGCCCTGTACCCGGCACCACGTCCACACCAGCCACTTCAACAACGCCCAGCCCGACCCCTCCCCCTTTGCCCCGGATCGCGCCCAATATTGAAAACGAGCCCATCGTGACAAGCACGCCCACCCCGCGCAATAACCCCTACGCCCGAACAGAGAAATCAGCATCGGGGTGGTCTGGACTTGGCATTGTCAGGATTGTGTTTGGATTGATCAGTATCGCGGGGCTTTTTGTCAGTGGCATTTGGCTACTTGTCCTCGCGTTTCAAAAAAGTCTGTTGTGGGGCTTGCTTTGCCTCTTCGTTTCATTTCCTTGTACATTGATTTTCGTTGCCACCAATTGGGAACAGGCAAAAATGCCCTTCCTCATTTCGGTTTTTAGCACGGGGCTGCTGGTCTTTACCATCATTGGTATTTTTTAAGCTTGCCTGGGCAAGCTGCGTGCCAAATTGCAGTTATTGCACATTCACCGGCGTGCCTTTATAGCAATCAACGGTATAGGGAAATTCTTTGGTTTGGTGGTATTGCCCGGTGCGCTCGGGGTGGCCCTGGCAGGCGTCTTGCACTTCCCACGCTACGGCATCGCGATTGCCGCCATCATCGGCATTGAACAGGCGCACGCCATCCAGCAACACGCCGATTGCGCCCAGGTCGGTACAATATTCCAGCGCGTTAATCCAGCGCGTTAATCCAGCACACCAAGCTGCAGGGTTTTGGCCAACTGATTCAACTGGTGTTGCGGCAGCATCCCATAATTATAGAAAGCAAACTGGCTGATGCCCAGCGTTTGCAAGCCCGCCAGGGCCGCTTCCAGTTCGGCACCATTGGCCAAATCCGGCGCACCGGGCCGCAAGATGGCGCGCACTTTATCGACACTGATCTGGCCAAGGCTTTGCCAGGCATCGGCAATCACGCGTTTGGCTGTGGCTTCGTAAAAGGGGATTTCAAGGTAATCTGCCACCGCTGCCAGCGCGGGCAAATCGCTGCCTTCGGTCCAGCAAGCCAGCGTGGGGCGCTGCACGGTGGGTATGACCGCCAATTGCATGCTGGCGGGCATGACTTCACTGATCGCGCGCACCAATTCGGTAACACGATCCTGGCGCAGGCGGATGAAGGAGGTGAAATCCGGGTTATCGAGCAAATCGGCCTCCATCCAATTGGCCATTTGCGCGGCTGCGGCATGGGCTTGTTCATTGGTCGGTGCCGCGCTTTCGTGCGCCAAATAATCGTTGATATGGGTTTGCACCCGCTGCTGCACGTCATCCATCGCAATGCCTTTGGCTCTGGCAGCGCTTTTGCAGGCATCACAAAAACACAGGCCCAGCATGGTATCGAGCCATGGATTGGAAACCACCTGGGAAAACTCATGATGGTAGCCATGGCTGTACGGCAGCCAACCCGGCGCTTCCAACACCAAACTCTGCAGCGCGTGTTGCTGGCTTAGATCGGCGCACAAGGCCAGCGCATAGTCGAACACCTTTGCTTGCATTGGGCACAGGCTGTACAGATAGGGATCGCCAAAGGCATTTTTCACCGTGTATTGCGGGTAGGCGGCACCGATGCGGCTATTGTGCAGCAACACCGTCCAGCCATGCACGTTCAGGCGACCATCTGCCAATAAAGCGGGCAAAACGGCCCGGATGGCGGGGTCGGTATGGGCTTGCGGTTGGATGTGGCCATAGCGTGAAAGGTCGGGATCAAAATACACCACGCCGTCTTGCGGGAAGATGACACGGGGCGGATTTTTGGCGTGGGGGCGGATGAATTTACCGGCATGGTAGCTGGTGGCGAGCGTGACATCATGAATGCCCATGGCCAGCAATTCATCGACAAAGGCGGTTACGCCGACATCTTGGACATCCCAGGCGTAAGTGTAGAGGGAACGATAGGTGGGGGCTTGCTGCATTGAGGTTCCTGTTCAGGTTTGTTCATCGGTTTGCATTTCATGGCGTGTTGCCATACCAACACCTTATTTCCCCACCAACCCCTCATCCGAAATAACGATTCGCCCCTGCCCGGCCTTCATTTCGGCTATCGCCTGAAGCAGGTCTGCAGCGA
>CAMBDR010000674.1 GCA_945864765.1 Janthinobacterium lividum
AGGCGTTACCAAAAGGGCCGCAAGGCCCTTTTTTATAAGCTGGACGTCGGGGAAGCCTTCCCGACCTCTGTTCAACTACCAGGCAAAACAAGGAAACGCATGTCCCAACCAATTTACAAGCGGGTATTATTGAAACTGTCCGGTGAAGCCTTAATGGGCAACGACGCCTATGGCATCAATCGCGCGACTATCGAGGCGATGGTGGCCGATGTAGCCGAAGTGGCAAAGATGGGCGTGGAATTAGCCATTGTCATTGGCGCAGGGAATATTTTCCGGGGCGTGGCACCCGGCGCGCAAGGTATGGATCGCGCTACTGCCGACTATATGGGCATGTTGGCCACGGTGATGAATTCGCTGGCCCTGGCGGACGCCATGCGCCTTGTGGGCATTATTGCCCGTGTGATGTCGTCTATTAATATTGAACAAGTGGTGGAACCCTATGTGCGCCCGAAAGCGCTGCAATACCTGGAAGAAGGTAAAGTGGTGGTATTTGCGGCCGGTACGGGTAATCCATTTTTTACCACCGATACCGCTGCCGCCTTGCGCGGTGCGGAAATGAGCGCTGAAATTGTACTCAAGGCCACCAAGGTGGATGGCGTGTATTCAGCCGACCCGAATAAAGATCCGCATGCCACCCGGTATTCCACCATCAGTTTTGATGAAGCCATCGCCAAGCATTTGCAAGTGATGGATGCCACCGCGTTTGCGCTGTGCCGCGATCAAAACTTGCCGATCAAAGTGTTTTCCATCATCAAACCCGGTGCGCTGAAACGCGTTATTTTAGGTGAAGACGAAGGGACTTTGGTTCACGTATAATAGCCGATCTGAGTGAAATCAAATCAGCAACAAATCAGCAACAAATCAGCAACGAGTTAGCAAATAAGTCTGAAAATTGAGAGGGAGTGCATAATGGCCTTAGTTGATGTAAAGAAAACTGCAGAATCAAAAATGCAAAAGTCAATCGAAACCTTAAAGGCAGATTTGGCGAAGGTGCGCACCGGGCGCGCCCATACCGGGATTCTCGATCATGTGCAGGTCGATTACTACGGCACGCCAACGGCTTTGCCGATGGTGGCCAATATGACCCTGATCGATTCGCGCACCATTGGGGTGCAACCGTATGAAAAGAAAATGTTGGGCGCGATTGAAAAAGCCATTCGTGATGCCGATTTGGGTTTGAACCCATCCTCGCAAGGTGAAATGGTACGGGTTCCAACCCCGCCGCTCACCAGCGAGCGCCGTCAGGAATTGGTGAAAGTGGTGAAGGGCGAAGCAGAAGACGCAAAAATCGCGGTACGCAATGTGCGACGTGATGCCAACGAATCGCTCAAGAAAATGTTGAAAGACAAAGCCTGCTCGGAAGACGAAGAGCGTCGTGTGCAAGATGAAGTACAAAAGCTGACCGATAAGTTTGTGATCGAAATCGATAAGCTGGTGGCGGAAAAAGAAAAAGAAATTACCACGGTGTAAGGTTGGATTGGCGTCGGCTTAGTGTGAACTTAGTGTCAACTTAGCGTCGTTATTGCATCACCATTGCAGCCATTGCAGTCAACATTGTAGTCAAAACAGGTCTTGGTCGTTTGATGAATCATACAAGCTCAACGGTCGCGATACCGGATGTCGCAAAAGTCCCACGTCATGTTGCCATCATTATGGATGGCAACGGGCGCTGGGCGACCAAGCGTTTTATGCCGCGTGTGGCGGGCCATGTCAAGGGTGTGGAAGCGGTGCGCGGCATTGTGGAAGCCTGCGTCCAACGGGGCGTTCAATATCTGACCCTGTTTGCTTTCAGCTCGGAAAATTGGCGGCGGCCTGTCGATGAAGTGTCGTTTTTAATGCGGCTCTTCATTACCGCGCTGGAGCGGGAAGTGGCAAAAATGCATGCCAACAATATTCGCCTGAAAGTGGTCGGCGAATTATCGCGCTTTGAAGAGCAATTGCAGCAGATGATTGTCACTGCCGAGCGCAAAACTGCCAATAATAGCGGTTTGACCGTCACCGTGTGCGCCAATTACGGCGGTCGTTGGGATATTATGCAGGCGCTGGGCAAGTTGGTTCAGGCGCAACCGGGCTTGACCCAATTTGACGAAGCCCAATTGGCCGAACATTTGGTCATGGCGTATGCGCCGGAACCGGATTTATTTATCCGTACTGGTGGTGAACAACGGATTTCCAATTTTTTATTGTGGCAATTGGCTTATACTGAAATTTATTTTACCGATACCTATTGGCCCGACTTTGATGCCGCTGCGCTTGATATCGCGATTGACTCTTATCAGCAAAGAGAGCGTCGCTTTGGTCGCACCAGTGCCCAAGTGGGTAAAGAGCAGCCCTAATGTTAAAAACTCGTATTCTCACCGCCTTGGTGTTGCTGGCAGTTTTATTGCCAATTTTGTATTTTGGCTCACTGCCAGCCTTTGCCGTGGTTGCTGCCATTTTTCTGGGCGGGGCCATTTGGGAGTCCATGCGCTTATTCCAGCGTTCCTATGGCGTGCTGGCGGCAGTTTTATGGGTGGCCGCGTTTGGCTTGAGCTTTATGATCCGGCAAAATGGCCTGCCCCTGTACGGCTTGTGTGTCGCGGTTTGGCTATTGCGCTGGGTGCCGATGCTGGGGCTGGGCTTGCCGGAGTTGGCGAGCGGGCGCAACCGGATTCTCAGCGTGCTGTATATGGTCAGCATCTTCGCCTGTTTTTTCGCCATGGCCGAATTATTCAAGCATGCCACCATTTATCTGCTTTCGGTGCTGGTGTTGGTTTGGGTGGCCGATAGCGGCGCTTACTTCGTTGGGCGCGCCATTGGCAAACGCAAATTGGCCCCCACCATTTCGCCCGGCAAGTCGTGGGAAGGTGCAATTGGCGGCGCGGTCTCGGTATTGGTATTGAGCTATGTGGCGGTGTATTTTAGCGCCAGCGTACCGGTATTGCGCGATACCTTCGGCGTAATGCTGTACCAGCATTGGGGTGCGCTGGGCGCAAATTTGGTGTTGTGCGTGGTGGTGGCAGCTTCGGTGGTGGGCGATTTGGTGGAATCGCAATTAAAACGCCGTGCGCAAATGAAAGACAGCAGTCAATTATTACCCGGCCATGGCGGCGTGCTGGACCGGATTGATGCCTTGATCCCGGTATTGCCACTGGCTGCGCTGATCAGTAACGCTCTTTCCTATGCTGGCTAAGCTAACGATGTCGCCCATGTCACCTATCCCAACCCTGTCAAGCGCGCCCATTTCGGCAAGCGCCCCAAGCCAACAAACCATTACCATTCTCGGTTCGACTGGCTCCATCGGTGTCTCCACGCTGGACGTGCTGGCGCGCCACCCGGAGCGCTATCGCGTGTATGCGCTAAGCGCCCATACCCGGGTGGCCGAACTGGCTGCGCAATGCCAGCAGTTTCAGCCTGAAGTGGCCGTGGTGGGTAGCGCAGAGGCGGCGCAGCAGCTTGAAGGGCTGTTGCGCGCACAAGGCTTAAAGAC
>CAMBDR010000675.1 GCA_945864765.1 Janthinobacterium lividum
ATCAAGGTAATACAAGCGATTCTTGCGCTCGCTGCCCTGATGGATGGTGATCACCAGATAACGGCCATCGCCAGAAACCTGCCCTTCAAAGCTCCATTCTTTTTGATCTTTGCGTTCATACACCAAGGTGTCGGCGCTTTGCGGTGTGCCAATTTTATGGAAATACAATTTCTCAAAATAATTCACATCAGCCAGCTTGGTCGCTTCCGTGGGTTCATCGTAGCGCGAGTAATAAAAACCCTGACTATCTTTGCTCCATGCCGCCTTGGAAAATTTTGACCATTTCAAATGGTCGGTCAAATCCTTGGCAGTGGCAATATCGCGCACCTTCCATTCATTCCAGTCCGAGCCAGAAGCCGATGTGGCATAGGCCAGATACTTGCCATTCGGACTGATTGCCGTTTCCGCCAACGATACTGTGCCGTCGGAAGACAAAGTGTTGGGATCGAGCAAAAGGCGCGGCACATCATTCAATTGCTTTAAATTATATAGAACTGATTGATTTTGCAAACCATCGTTGCGCGCAAACACGTATTGGCCACCCGCTTTTTTGGGCAAGTTAAAGCGCTCGAAATTCCATAAATGAGTCAAGCGTTGTTTGATTGCTGCACGCTCTGGAATACCTGCCAAAAAACCTTGGGTTAGCTTATTTTGCGCCTCTACCCAATTGTGGGTATCGGCACTGTTTGCGTCTTCCAGCCAGCGATACGGATCACTCACTTTAACGCCATGATAATCGTCAATCTGTTCGACTTTTTTACTTGTCGGATAGCTCAGTTCAAGTGCATTTTGGCTGCATTGTTGCGCAAAAACGGCAGATTGGAAAAACACGCCAGCCACGATAGCCGTGGCGATAGATCGGGGGATAATGGGTCTCATTGTTCTCATCAAAAAATGGGGGGAGTAGATATGCCAGGGCAAATCTGGCAAACCAGGCACACAGGCAGGATCACTGCCGAGACTGATAATACCTTGTCTACAAATATTTCGCCAGCACGATCTTGCACAACGGTTGCCGAATAATTGCCAAATTTGGCGTAAAATAGGCAACCTTAGTGCCTGCTTAGTGCCTGCTTAGTGCCTGCTTAGTGCCTGTTCCAAGTTAGCGTGCATTTGCTTATACAGATTGATTCTAAGCAGGATTTGTTGAAACCCGCAAATTATCTTAAAATACAGCACTTTATTGATTATCGCGACATTGCCTCACTTTTTTATAGGACCAATATGACTCACGTTGTCACCGAATCCTGCATTCGCTGCCGCTATACCGATTGCGTCGATGTTTGCCCAGTCGATTGTTTTCGCCAAGGCCCGAATTTTTTGACCATCGACCCCGATGAATGCATCGATTGTGCCGTTTGCGTTGCCGAATGCCCAGTGAACGCCATTTACGCGGAAGAAGATGTGCCAGCCAATCAAACCCAGTTTATCAAGCTCAATCTGGAATTGGCGCGCAAATGGCCTTCAATTACCAAAACGGTGCCGCATTTACCGGATGCCGATGATTGGAAAGACGTGACCGAGAAAATGCAATATCTGGAGCGTTAAGCCATCTTTTTGAAATTTTCGGCAACACCCACACCGCAATTTACCACGCCAGACTGTTCGCTCAGTCTGGCTGGCTCCGCACATCAACAAGGACTCCTGATTCCGTTATGAATACCCACGCCAGCCCTCATTCAAGCTCCGCTATCGCCCCATCCAAACCGCCTGCCCAGACCACCATTGACGCCGATGCCGTCATCATTGGTGCTGGCCCGGTCGGCTTGTTTCAGGTGTTTGAACTGGGCCTATTGGAAATTAAAGCCCATGTGATCGATTCGCTGGGTGCCGTGGGCGGCCAATGCGTCGAACTGTATCCCGATAAACCCATTTATGATATTCCGGCAGTACCGATTTGCACCGGACAAGAACTGACCGATAACTTGCTCAAGCAAATCGAGCCGTTTGGCCCGACCTTTCATTTGGGTCAGGAAGTCACCTTGGTTGAAAAGCGCGATGATGGGCGCTTTAATCTGGAAACCTCGACTGGCACCCGCTTCATTACCAAAACCATTTTCATTGCTGCTGGCGTCGGTTCGTTCCAGCCGCGCACCATGAAGCTCGATGGTTTGGAGGCTTACGAAGGCTCACAAGTGTTTTACCGGGTCAAAGACCCCAGCCTGTTTGAAGGCAAAAACATTGTGATTTGCGGCGGCGGTGATTCCGCGCTCGACTGGGCTTTAAATTTGGCCGACAAGGCTGAATCGGTGGTGGTGATGCATCGACGCGAAGATTTTCGCGCTGCACCCGCTTCTGTTGCGAAGATGAAAGAAAAGTGCGACAACTATGAAATGCAGTTAATCATTGGCCAAGCCAGTGGCTTTGAAGCGGTCGATGGCAAAATCACCGAACTCAAGGTAACGGGAGCCGATGGCGTCACGCGCCGCCTGCCGCTGGATATGTTGCTGGTGTTTTTTGGCCTGTCACCCAAACTCGGGCCGATTGCAGAATGGGGGCTGGATATTGAACGCAAGCAATTAAAAGTCGTCAATACCGAAAAATTTGAAACCAATGTACCCGGTATTTTTGCCGTGGGTGACATTAATACTTATCCGGGCAAGAAAAAGTTGATTTTATCCGGCTTTCATGAAGCCGCGCTGGCAGCATTTGGCGCAGCACCGTATATTTTCCCGGATAAGAAAATTCATATGCAATACACCACCACCTCGCCCAAATTGCACAAAATTCTGGGCGTGGAATCGCCCGTGTTTGACTAAGGAGTTCATTTGAGCCACACTCAATTTAGCCACGGGCAGTTTAGCAACATCGAATGCGGCCCCATCGAAGTACTGCATGCCACGCCGATGCTGGTTGCTAATTTAGTGGGTGAGTGTCCGCTTTGGCACCCACAGCAACAGGTTTTGTATTGGGTCGATATCCCGGGGCGGGCACTGCATCAATTTAATCCGGCCACAAAGCAGCATCAACAATGGGCCATGCCCACGGAACCAGCCTGTCTGGCATGGTGTGAAGATGGTTTGATCGTGGCCGGGCGCAGTGGTTTTGCCCACTTTAATAACAGCACGGGCGTTATCACTGACATCGCCAGCGCGCCTTACGACCAAAGCAAAATTCGCTGCAACGATGGTCGTTGCGACGCGGCCGGACGGTTTTGGGTGGGCACCATTTATGAACCCAGAGATCAGACCCATGCCGAAATGCTATGCCTGGAACGGGGTCAATTACGCCAGGTTTGGCATGGTGGCATGACGGTATCGAATGGTTTGGCTTTTTCGCCCGATCAAACCACCTTGTTTCATGCCGACACCACCTCACACCAAATTCGGCGTCGTGATTATGATGTCGTCACTGGCACAGTCGGCCCGGCCCGGTTGCTGCATCAGTTTTCCACGCTCAAAGATCAAAACTATGCGGGCCGACCCGATGGCGCGGCGGTCGATAGCGAAGGGGCCTATTGGAGTGCCA
>CAMBDR010000676.1 GCA_945864765.1 Janthinobacterium lividum
CCAGCCGCAACGTACCGCGCCATCCGGCGGCAAAATGCTGGGCCGAATATTTTTGGGGCGTGATCGCCTTTCTTTCCAGCGACTACCTGCTGGCCATTCGCCATTGGAGCCAATCCCATATGCTGGCCAATCAAACCGGGCAGGTTCGCTGGGCCATTATGACCGCCACCAATGTGGCCGATGCGTTTAATCATCTCAATGATTATCATACCGCCCTCGAATGGTTGCAGCGCGCGCTGACCCTGGCGCGCAGCAAAGGTTGGCCGGGTGTGATCTCGCTGGCCTTAATGTACACCGCTGAAACCCAGCGCCGCCTCAAACACGACGAGGTCGCGCACCAATTGCTGCGCGAAACGCTCGACATGCTCACCCCGCTGGCCAGTTCGCGCGTGTACGGCATTGCCTTGCAAGGCATGGGCAACCTCGAACTGGTGCGCGCGCAATACAGCAACGCCCTGGCCACCTTTCAAAAGTTGGAACAACATGCAAGAGGCATCAAACATGGTGATTTGCAATGCGCGGCCAGGCGCGGGCAAGCCCAGGCGCTGCTGCAACTGGGGCAAGCCAAAGCCGCCTTGCAAATTGCCCAGGCGGCGCTGGATGGCGCGGGCAGCAGCACCAATGATCAAATTGCCGCCTTGCGGGTAGTGGCGGAAATCCATTCGCATCACAGCTTGCCGGGGCCACCCGGTATGCGCGCCGCCAGCCCGGCCTTACACTACCTGCAGCAGGCTTTTGCCTTGGCCGAGCGGATTGAAAGCTACACCATGCCCGGCGAAGTGCTCGACTTTATCGCCCAGGAATATGCCAATGTGGGCGACCATATCCACGCTTTTGAGTATGCCAAACAAGCCAGTGTGGCGCGTGAAAAAATCTATAGTATGGAAGCTACCAACCGCGCCATGGCCTTGCAAGTGAGTCAGGCAGCGGAAAAAGCCCAGCTTGAAATTGAACAACATCAGCAATTGGCGCAGGCCGAAACCCGGCGCGCTGAAGTGTTGCAACAAACCAGTGTGACGCTGGCCCATCTGGGGGCCATCGGGCAAGAAATTACCGCCTGCCTGGATGCCCAGCGCATCTTTCAAATTCTGGAACAACACGTGCATCATTTGCTCGATGTCACCTCGTTCGGCATCTTTTTGCTCACAGCCGATGGCCAAGCGGTGGAATTGGCGTTTGGTTTTGAACAAGGTCAACCATTGCCGTATGTGCGCTTTCAATTGGATTTGGCCGGAAGCGAGCATGCCCGTTGCGCGCGCGAGGGTTGTGAGATTTTGGTCTTGCTTGATCCTGCCCAAACCGCCCAAACTGGCCAAACCGACCAAACCGGCCAACCAACCATTGACGGCACACGATTTAACCGCAGCCGGATGTTTGCGCCATTGCATTTGGGGGCGCGGGTGTCAGGTTTAATGGGTTTTCAAACCAGCACCCCCTATGCCTACGGCGAGCGCGAACAATTAATTTGCCGCACCCTGTGCGCCTACACCGCCATTGCGCTGGCCAATGCCGATGCGCACGGCGAACTGAGCGCGGCGCATCGCCAATTGCAAGAAACGCAGCAGCAAATGGTATTGCAAGACAAAATGGCGGGCCTGGGTACACTCACTGCCGGGGTGGCGCATGAAATCAATAACCCGACCAATTTTGTGCATGTGGCGGCGCAAAACCAACGCATCGATTTGGCCGAGTTTGAGCAATTTGTGACCGGTTTGGTCGAGCAAGACGCGGGGGAAGAAATCATGCAAGCCTTCCGTCAGCGTTTTACCCGGCTGGCCGAGAATGTCAACACGATGCTCAATGGCACCGAGCGTATTAAAGGCATCGTCAAGGATTTGCGCGCCTTCACGCGGCTTGATGAAGCGGAAAAGAAAGCGGTGCGCCTGTCCGATTGTCTGCTCTCGACCTTGAATCTGGTGCGCGCCAGTTGGACTGAAAAAGTTGAATTTATCACCGAACTGGAGAGCGACTCCATCTTCGAATGCTGGCCAGCCTTGCTCAATCAAGTGTTTATGAATTTATTGGTCAATGCCTGTCAGGCCATTGAAGAGCGCCTGGCCAGCGATGATGCCAGCGATAATGCCAGTGATGAGACAGGCAGCCGGGGCAAACTTTGGTTGCGCCTGTTTGCGCGTGACAATAGTTGGGTGATTGAAATTGAAGACAGCGGCGTGGGGATCGACGAACAAAGTCAGGCACGCATTTGGGAACCGTTTTATACCACCAAAGAAGTGGGCAAGGGCACCGGATTGGGCTTGTCGATCGCGTTTGGGATTGTTGAAAAACATGGCGGCAAATTACGTTTTCGCTCAACTCTGGGCGTGGGCAGTTGCTTCACCATTGAATTGCCGATGGTGCCTGATAGCATGCAGCAACATCATGAAACGAATGCTGGCGGGAGGCAGGCAAAATGAAGATTGAATTTTTGGCTGTCAATGAGGTGGTGGCAAAGATGGAAGCCGATTTGCCGGATACCCAGGGTGTGGCGCGCCTGAAATTACAGCTCGAACTGGCATGGGCCTTACGCCAGCGTGACGCCCGGCGTGCGGTCAGTCTGGCCGACAAAATCCAGAGCCAACTGGCTAGTGCTGATTTAAGCCCCGCTGATTTAAACCCCGCTGATTTAAGCCCCGCTGATTTAAGCCCCGCCGATTTAAGCCCTGCCGAGCGCGAATGGATTGCGCTACGCCTGATGCTGATTCATGCCGATACCAAGTGGTTGTTTGGCGAGATTGAGGCCAGTAAAGCGCTGGCCCAAACGGCCCTGCAAGGCTATCGCCAAATGGGCGATGAGGTGGCCTGTGCCGATGCCTGGTGGTCGCTGGCATGGGCCGCGTATAGTTTGGGCGAGGTGCAACAGCGCGATGCCGCATTTGAAGCCATGGTGCTGTGTGCCCGACTCGACCCGGTGCGCCTCGCCGCCGCACAAGCGATGCTGGAGCGGCATAAATCGAGCATCGATGCCGATGCCGTGAAATTGATATTTGCCAATGCCAGCCAACACCCGGCAGCCGTTTGTTTGGTGGAAGATGTGCTGGCCATTGCCGCCAGCCAGCGTAGCGATTACATTGCCGCCATTTTACATTGGCAAAAAGCGTGGATGTCGGCGCAAAACTGCGGTTACCGGGGTTTGGCGATCATGTCTGCCTGTAGCATTGGCCTGGCCTTTAATAACCTCAACGAATATCACACCGCGCTGGAATGGATGCATCGCGGCCTGGATTTGGCGCGTGAAATTGGCTGGGCCGGTTTGACTGGCATCGCCCTGACGCAAACTGCCGAAACCTTGCGCCGTCTGCAGCGCTTTGACGTGGCTCAGGAAATGCTCATCGAAGCATTGGCCATGATGGCCCCCCTCGCCGGCTTACGCGGCTACACCAATGCCATGCGTTACCTGGCAGAAGGCGAACTGGACAGTAAAAATTATGCAAGTGCGCTAAAAAGTTTCCGCTTATTGG
>CAMBDR010000677.1 GCA_945864765.1 Janthinobacterium lividum
AGGGCTTGGGCACGGAAGTTGAAAGCGCTGCGCCAACAAGCCTATTTGATTAACCATCAACACCAACAGCAAGCGCAGCATGCCGTGTTGCAATTAGCATTGCCACAGCCTTGAGCATATTGCAACTTACCCCCAAGGCCCACGCCCTGATCAGCTACATCGCCAGCGCGCGCCCAATCAAAATCTTTTGAATATCGCTACTGCCCTCATAAATCTGGCAAACCCGCACATCGCGATAAATGCGCTCGACCGGAAAGTCATCCACATAGCCATAACCGCCATGGATTTGTATCGCATCCGAGCACACCCGCTCCGCCATTTCCGAGGCAAACAGCTTGGCCATGGCCGCTTCTTTCAAACACGGCACGTGCGCATCTTTCAAGCTGGCCGCATGCCAGATCAGTTGCCGCGCCGCTTCAATTTGCGTGGCCATATCAGCCAATTTAAATTGCACCGCCTGATGTTCAAAAATGATTTTGCCAAAGGTTTCGCGCTCTTTGGCGTACTTGAGTGCGGCCTCAAACGCGGCGCGCGCCATGCCCACCGCTTGCGCGGCAATGCCAATGCGTCCACCTTCAAGACCCGACAAGGCGATCTTGTAACCCTGTCCTTCTTCACCAATTAAATTGGCGGCGGGAATACGGCAGTTTTCGAACAAAATTTGCGCAGTATCGGACGAATGCTGGCCCATTTTTTGTTCCAGCCGCGCCACAATATAACCGGGGGCGCTGGTAGGCACCCAAAACGCACTGATGCCTTTTTTACCCGCTGCCTTATCGGTTACCGCCATCACAATCGCCACATCCGCATATTTGCCGCTGGTAATAAATTGCTTGACGCCGTTGATTACGTAGTCATCGCCGTCCCGCGTGGCAGTGGTGCGCAAGGCGGCGGCGTCGCTGCCGGTATGCGGCTCGGTCAGGCAAAACGCACCCAACATCTCGCCCTGCGCCAGCGGGCGCAACCACTGTTGTTTTTGCGCGTCGTTAGCATACATCATGGCAATGCTGCATACCGGGCAGTTATTGACCGAGATGACGGTGGAGGTGCCGCCGTCACCCGCTGCAATTTCTTCCAGCACCAAGGCCAGCGACACATAATCCATGCCCGCACCGCCCAATTCTTCCGGCACGGCCACACCAAATGCGCCCAAGGCCGCCAATTCCTTCAATTCTGCCTGCGGGAAGTGGTGTTCTTTGTCCCAGCGCGCGGCGTTGGGGGCCAAACGCTCTTGCGCAAAACTGCGCAAGGCGTCACGGATCATGCTTTGTTCTTCAGATAAATTCATCGCGTTTCCAAGTCTTTTGCTTAAACCATTTCGATGGCAATCGCAGTGGCTTCACCGCCGCCAATACACAACGAGGCCACACCGCGTTTGCCGCCGCGTTGCTTCAACGCACCCAGCAAGGTGACGATGATGCGCGCACCGGATGCACCAATCGGGTGCCCCAGCGTACAGGCACCACCATGCACATTGACTTTGCTGTGTGGAATATCAAGCTCTTTCATGGCCGCCATCGGCACCACGGCAAAGGCTTCGTTGATTTCAAACAAATCTACGTCGCCCGTAGTCCAGCCCAGTTTTTTGTACAGCTTTTGCATCGACCCCACAGGTGCCGTGGTGAACAGATTGGGCTCTTGCGCATGGGTGGCGTGCCCCAGCACTTTGGCAATAATCGTACAACCGAGCTTTTTCGCGGTCGATTCGCGCATCATCACCAAGGCAGCCGCACCATCATTAATCGACGAGGACGAAGCGGCAGTCACGGTGCCGTCTTTTTTGAAGGCAGGCTTTAAGCTGGTGATTTTTTCCGGCTTGGCTTTGAGCGGGCCTTCGTCTTTGCTGATCACGGTGTCACCACCCCTGCCAGAGACGGTCACGGGTGCAATTTCCCAGCTCAGGCAACCTTCTTTTTCAGCAGTCTGAGCGCGCCGTACCGATTCAATCGCAAATGCATCTTGCGCTTCGCGGGTAAAACCATATTGACTGGCGCACTCTTCGGCAAACGTCCCCATCGAGCGGCCACCACCATTTTCAGTACGCGAATAGGCATCTTCCAGGCCATCCAACATCATGTGGTCAAACATCATGCCATGGCCGATGCGGTAACCGCCGCGTGCTTTAGGAATCAGATAAGGCGCATTGGTCATCGATTCCATGCCACCGACCACAATCACTTCGGCACTACCCGCGAGCAAGCTGTCATAGGCAAAAATGGCAGCCTGCATGGCCGAACCACACATTTTGGAAAGCGTCACCGCACCAGTTGAGAGCGGCAAACCAGCTTTCAACAAAGCTTGGCGCGCCGGGGCCTGGCCCTGGCCTGCCATCAGGCAATTGCCAAAATACACATGTTCCACCAAAGCCGGGGCCACGCCCGCACGTTCGACTGCCGCTTTAATCGCTACCGCGCCCAAATCACTGGCGCTCAGGCTTGAAAAATCACCTTGAAACGCCCCCATGGGGGTACGTGCGGCACCAACGATAACAACTGGATCATTCATGATTTCTTCCTTCACACTAATTAATAGACTTATACAGCTCAATTGCCAAACCGGATTTCCTGCGGATAAGGAAACACATCTTCAACCTGCCCCTCCGCAATGCGCTGCTTGCGTTGCTGCCAATAACTCGCATCCAGCAAATCGGCATGATGTTTCATAAAATATTTACGGATGCGGGTATTACCCAGCAAAAACGTGCCGAATTGCTCCGGGAACACATCGTTTTTGGCAATCGAATACCATGGCTCGGATGACATTTCATCTTCCTCATTGCGCGCCTCGGGAATTTTACGGAAATTGCAGTCGGTAATATATTCAATCTCATCGTAATCGTAAAACACCACGCGCTTATGGCGGGTTACGCCAAAGTTTTTATACAGCATATCGCCGGGGAAAATATTGGCGGCCACCAATTCCTTAATCGCATTGCCATATTCGCGCACGCCATGCTCGGTAGCGGCTTCATCCTGCCTTTTTTCGGCATCCGCCAACCAGATATTCAACGGTATCATGCGCCGTTCAATATATAAATGCTTGATGATGATTTCATTACCCTCTTCTTCAATCTGGCTGGCCGCAACTTGCTTCAATTCATTGAGCAAGTCTTCGGAAAAGCGATCACGCGGAAAAGCCACATTCGAATATTCCAGCGTATCGGCCATGCGCCCTACCCGATCATGGTTTTTCACCAGTAAATATTTTTCTTGAATTTGCTCCCGGCAGGTTTCTTTGGGCGGGGGAATCACATCTTTAATTAATTTGAATACATACGGGAACGAAGGCAGGGCAAACACCATCATCACCAAACCGCGTATCCCCGGTGCAATCGCAAAACTATCGGATGAATGGCGTAAATGGCGTAAATAATCACGATAAAACAGGGTTTTACCCTGTTTGTGCAAGCCCAAAATGGCATACATTTCACTGCGCGGCTTTCTGGGCATCATGGTACG
>CAMBDR010000678.1 GCA_945864765.1 Janthinobacterium lividum
TTGAATGGATGGGGGCCAACCGATCACATTGACCTGTGGGATGGGCAAGCAATGCGGGCAGGGCAAGCGGACTATTTCGCGCTGGGACAAGAAGTCTGGTTTTGGGAGTTGATATGAAACCGGTTTATTGGTGCCTGTCTGCCTTGCTATGCCTGCCGCTGCCGGTTGTCGCCACCGAAGCCGCGCTGCAGGACAATGTTACCGTACTGGGCCAGCCACTACGCCTGCTGGCGGAAAATGGGCAATGTATTTTGCACTATCAAACCGGTGGCGAAAATCGAACCATTGCGCTCAAGCCAGCCCCGCCCTGTTTTTTCTTGCGCCATGATAAAACCAGCCCACAGCATTTTGCCTACCCGGATCGGAAAGTGGCTGCTGCCTTGATTGTTGGCGGCACCGCGCCCAACACCGAACAACGACGCGTTTGGCGCTTGGCAGCCGATCCATTATGTGGCGTTGAGCTACAAGGCATTCTGCTTTCGGGGAAGCAATTCCGTGCAACCCGTTTGGTGATGAAGAGTGGCCATGCTTGCAAGGACAACGGGCTGGATGAAAAAGATTTTTGGACATTTGCCCACGAAAAAGATGAAGCCCCCGCAAAGCCGGTAAAAAAATCAAAGTCATCCGCTCAAGACTGAGCCCGGCATAACCTGTTTTTGATTATGCAAGGCCTGGCAATATTCACCAAGGCCAAGCCGCCCCAATCGCCGCAATAAAACGGCAATAAAACGGGACAATAAAACGGGACATCCATTGATTTAAAACGAGGTAAAACGGGGTAAAACGGCAGGTAAAATGGGACATTCACAAAAAAGCCATTATTGTGTAGATGTCCTCATATGCTTTTTTCCATGCCCTTGGCCGCTGCCCAGTTGTCGTAATCCATGGCATTGCCGCGAATGTAGCACATGCAGTTAATCAAGGAAGAACCACCCAGCCTCATACCGCGCCCGCAGCTCATGCGGCGCTGGTTGATATGCGGTTCCGGGTCGGTCTGTTTTGATTAAAACACCGAACTATACCCCCCCAACTCCACCTGCACCGATTTCAACCGCGTATAGTGCTCCAGCGTAGTCAGACCATTCTCCCGCCCCACGCCCGATTGTTTATACCCGCCCACCGGCATTTCGGCAGGCGATTCGCCCCAGGTATTGATCCAGCAAATCCCGGCCTCCAGTTGGTGAATGACCCGATGCGCACGCGCCAGGTTATCCGTCACCACACCCGCCGCCAAGCCATACACGCTGGCATTGGCGCGTTTGATGACTTCTTCCTCCGTATCAAAACCCAAAATCGCCATCACCGGGCCAAAGATTTCTTCCTGCACCATGCGCATGCCGTCATGGCAATCGGTAAACACCGTCGGTTGCACATACGCGCCCTTGCCATACGCGCCGCTTTGCTCGCGCGCGCCGCCCGTCAACAATTTCGCCCCTTCGGCCTGACCAATGGCGATATAGCGCAACACCTTGTCCATATGGGAAAAACTGACCAACGGGCCGAAATTGGTATTCGCATCGAGCGGCTCACCCAGGCGAATGCGGCGCACCCGCGTCAGCACTTCCTGCTCAAATTCGGCCTTGATGCGGTTTTCCACAAACACCCGCGTGCCATTGGTGCAAACCTGGCCGGAACTGTAAAAATTGGCCATCACCGCAATATCCGCCGCACGCGCCAAATCGCCATCGGCAAACACAATCAACGGGGATTTACCGCCCAATTCCATCGTCACTTCTTTCAGGGTGGAGGATGAGGCATTGGCCATCACTTGCTTGCCGGTAACGGTGCCGCCGGTAAAGGAGATTTTTTCGATCCCGGGGTGAGTGGTCAGCCACAGCCCCACGTCCTGGCCGGGGCCGTTCAAGACGTTGAACACGCCCGGCGGCAAGCCGGCTTCGGTGTAAATTTCCGCCAGTTTCAGGGTGGTGAGCGGGGTTAATTCAGACGGTTTAAACAGCATCGCATTGCCCGCCGCCAGCGCCGGGGCGGATTTCCACAGCGCTATCTGAATCGGATAATTCCACGCACCAATGCCGGCCACCACGCCCAGCGGCTCGCGCCGGGTGTAGGCAAACGACGTGGCGCGCAAGGGGATTTGTGTGCCTTCCAGCGCGGGGATCAAGCCGGCATAGTATTCCAGCACATCGGCCCCGGTCACGATATCGACATACCGGGTTTCCGAAATCGCCTTGCCGGTATTTTGGCTTTCCAGTTGCGCCAGTTCGTCGTTGCGGCTGCGCAAAATTTCTACCGCCCGGCGCAAGATGCGCGAGCGCGCCATGGCGCTCATGGCGGCCCACTCGCGGTAGCCGGCGTGGGCGCTGGCTACCGCCTTGTCCACATCGGTTTGGCTGGCGCATTGCACTTCGGCCAAGACCCGGCCATTGGCCGGATTGATCACGGGCAGGGTGGCGTTGCCGCTGGCGGCGACGTATTGCCCGTGAATGTAAAGCGGGAGTGCGCTCATGGGTGCTTCCTTCGTTGGTTGGCTGGACTTAATTTCAACTATGTTCACATTTATTTCGGATTGTTTTCGCGATAAAACGGTACGCCGTCATCGCGCTTGCTGTTGAGCACATCAATGCTGTCGTTGAGCTCATCGGCCGCTTTGCGTAAAACCGGGGTCAGTTGATCGATGTCGCTGACCCAGCCCGGCGTTTGCAAAAATTGATCAAGCTGGTTGCGCACCCGCGCCGCACGGTGGCGCGCAAACTCGTAGGCGGCGGTTTCAGTTTCATTTTTGAAGATGGAATAGCGCGTATCGTCCGGGTAATCCGGGTGCGGGCACTGGTAAGAATTGACCATGGTAATGCGTGCTTCCTTGGCATGCGCCACCGGGGTCACGTGGTGGACAAAATGCGAGCCTTGCATCAAAATCGCCCAACCCAGGCCAGGGTAGGCCACTTGCAATAATTCATCGGCTGGCACCTGGTTATTGGTTTCCTTGATGCGGTCAAACGCAGCCTGAAACGGCACTTTTTTGACCACTTCCAGCTCGCCACCGGTGGCACCGGTTAAGTCCGACAGCAACACCACCAGCACAAACGGCACCGAATCGATATGCCATTGATCGACCGCACGGGTATCACCGAGCACGCCAATATTGCAATGGCCCCAACTGGTTTCATAGGTATGCGGCACCAAATCCACGCCGGCAAATTTACTCAGCAAACCATTGGCCACCGGACAGCTATTCAAGTCGCGAATAAATTGGGAACGGTAACCCAGGCCGCGCAGGCTGACCGGCACGCGCATGCCATCGCCAAAGCTGGCGTTGAATTTTTTATTGTCGTCGATAATCTTGCGCACCACGGTCACGCCCGCGTCAGACAAGTATTGAAACGGTGCCGTGTAAGCCAGGTTGGCCCGCTCGCTGTTGCTGGCGGGCGCGGGGGCGTGGCTCGATTCATGTGGCACCAGTGAGCCGTTTTTGCCGATTAACATCAGCGATTCT
>CAMBDR010000679.1 GCA_945864765.1 Janthinobacterium lividum
GATTTGGCCCAGGTGGTATTCACCCGTACCGCAAGCGCCAGCGAGCCGGCATCCTACTCCTTCAATCTGAATCAGGATTCCGATGGCCATCCTGGCTGGGCGATTCTGACCACCTTGCGTGGTGCCAATACCAGCGCTCCGGTTCGGGCCTGGGCCAACAAGGGTTGCGATGGCGATGCCGACAGCCTGTTCCCCTCAGTCGATGGCCGCAAGGGTGACATGCTGCTGTTGTCACAATCGTTCGATGATGCAGTCAGCAAGGACACCTTTACCGCCCCAAGCGGCATGACAACCTTCGGTTACGTGGGACAAAGCGACGAGTCGGGTTTTATGTTTGGCGGCATTTTGACGCAAGACGGCCCAACCGGAGTACGGCGCACCAATGGCCCAGGCGCATCGGGCTGCAAAGATGCACTGGTTTCCCTGACCATCAAGCCGCAATAAAGCGCTGATCAGTAGCGATTACCGGCAGCGCGTTGTGGCAAGCATGTTGCAACGCGCTTTGTATATTGTGTATTGTGTATGAAGGCATCTCCGGACAAGCATCCTATGCCATTATCGCCAAACATTTTTCCAGCATTCATCTTCATTCGCACTACATCAATATAAAACTCATCCAAGGCAAACGCTTGCAGGCTGCTGCAAGCGAACTTGGGTTAAATGCCATATTGTTGCATTAATTGCGACACCCGAATGAGCACTCGCCAATTCCAAAATCCAAAGACAACCGCTGCGCTAATTATTGGAAGGCCGACATGCCCACACCCGCACTACTCTTGTTTGACCTTGGCGGCGTCTTGATCGAAAACGCCACATTTACGCGTTTAAATCAATTACTCAAGCAACCATTACCCCTCAGGGCACTAAAACGCTGGGTGCCAAAGCGTTTCATGTGGAAGGTGTTGACGCGCTTTTGCACACCTTGCGTGCAGAAGGTTTAATTTCAGATTGACAGGGCTACGAAAACTGCGTGCGCCATTGAATGGCATCCTCTGCTAAAATGGCGGCACAGTATCCTTAACACCACCCTCAACCCAACCATCGCCATGCACTCGATACTCCCCATCAATCTCGAAGACTTGCTCACCCACCGTGGCGTCGAATCCGCACGAGTAGAATTCAAGGCCAGTTGGGACGAGAAAACCGCCGGCGCGCAAATCATTCGTACCATTTGCGCCTTTGCCAATGATTTTCAAAATCTCAACGGCGGCTACATTGTGCTGGGCATCGCCGAAACCAATGGCACGGCCATCATGCCGCCACAGGGCTTGTCAGATATCGATCTGGAGGCCGCGCAACAGTGGATTCGTGGGCGCTGCAATGTGCTTGATCCGGTATATCAACCTATTTTGTCCCCGGAATCAATCCAGGGGAAAAGAATCCTTGTGATTTGGGTGCCCGCCAGCCAAATCAGACCACATCAAGCACCCCAATCTGCCGACAAAGGCGCAAATCGCAAATTTTATATTCGATTGGGTTCAGATACGGTTGATGCCGACACCCGCCCGGAATTAAAAACCCAACTGCTGCAATTAACCGCACGGGTGCCATTTGATGATCGGCGCGCCCAGCATGCCAGCATGATGGACATCCGCGAAACCAAGGTCAGGGAATTTTTGCATGACATTCGCAGCGCCTTGCTCGATGAAATAGATACCAAAACCCTGTACCGCCATCTGCGCATCGCCGACCCGGTCAACGGGCATGACATGCCGCGCAATATTGCCCTGTTATTTTTCAGCCAAAACCCTGAACAATGGTTTCCCGGTGCCCGCATTGAGGTGGTGCAATTTGCGGCAGATGAATCGGGCAATGTGATCGACGAAAAAATCATTACCATGCGCCCGATTCACGAACAATTGTACGAATGCCTGGCGTATCTGGACAATCTTTCGGTACGCCAAATTGAAAAGCACCCGGACAGCTTTCAAGCCACGCATTGGCTCAATTATCCCGTCATGGCCTTGCGCGAAGCGGTTGCCAACGCGGTCTATCACCGCTCCTACGAAGGCGAGCCGGAACCCATCAAAATTTATCTGTATTCAGATCGGATGGAAATTATTAGCTACCCCGGCCCGGTGCCCGGCATTTTACAAGCGCATCTGGATGGCCAGGCACCCCTACCACCCGTGCCCGCACGCAATCGCCGGATTGGTGAATTACTCAAGGAATTAAAACTGGCCGAAGGTCGCGGCACCGGCATTGCCAAGGTCAGGCGCGCCATGGCACTGAATGGCTCGCCGCCGCCGCGCTATGATTTTGATGAGGCGCGCAGTTATTTTCGGGTTACCCTGCCCGCTCATCCCGGCTATCTGGCGCGATGGCGTCGATAAGCGCACCGCGCGCCGAATTCCAGCCTTGGCCTTTCCCGAATCCCCGCTATAATCCACCCCAATGAATTCAATCCAGGGGAAAAACCATGCCAATTATTCGAGTCGAAATGTTTGCCGGACGTAGCATTGAACAAAAGCGTGAACTGGTCGAAGTTCTGAGCCGGGAAACTGCCCGCATTGCAGGCTGTAGCGTTGATTCCATCTACGTCATCATCGACGATGTACAAAAAGAAAACTGGGGCGCAGGCGGAAAACTATGTTCGGATAAATATCCCACTTAACCCGCCCTGCGCCGCCGTACCCACCCGCCCACCAGCAACAAGCCCGCAGCCAGCATCGCATACGTCTCTGGCTCGGGCACGGGCGAGAGCAGGTAGGCGTGGTCGGCGTTCAGGCGCGCATTGCGTGCCAGACCGACAATTTGGCCACGCTCGTTAATGCCATTGGCTTCGCTCAAGACCCAACCCGCCTCCACACTGGCCGCATCGAGCAAACTGTTCAAATCAATCACCTGACCATCGCGCCAAAGCACAGCATGTTGCACATCGGCAGCGGTATTCGACTGCCCCACAATCCAACCCCGGTTATTGATCGCGCTGGCATAGCTGTAACTGCCGCCCAGCGTACCCAGGTCGGTAACATTGCCACCCTGCCACAACGCCGCGTGATAAGTAATTTCATTCACATCCGCCCCACCCACCACCAGCCCGCTGGCATTGACGGCGCTGGCATAGCTGTAATCGCCCCCCAGCGTACCCAAATCGCGCAGGGTAGCGCCTTGCCATACGGCGGCATGCCAGACGTTATCGCCCTCCAGCAAAGAATACCCGGCAATCAAACCCACATTATTGATGGCATTGGCGGTACTGACGCTGCCACCCAGCGTGCCAAGATCGGTCAGACTGCCATTGCGCCAGAGCGTGGCGTGGGTTTCCAAACCGCCGTTCAATTCTGCACCACCCACCACATGGCCCAACTGATTGATGCCATTGGCGACGCTAAAATCACCGCCCAGGGTGCCCAAATCTTGCAAGCTGCCGTTTTGCCATAATGCAGCATGCTTGGCCCGGTTGCCAGCCAAGGCGGCCTCACCTACCACTTGCCCGGCATTGTTGATGG
>CAMBDR010000680.1 GCA_945864765.1 Janthinobacterium lividum
CTCTTATCAACGCCGCCTAATTTGTTTTTTGCAATATCCAAATAATACGTGCCGCATTGAATATTTTTTGCTGCGTCAAACATTTCCGAATGCTCGAAATGCACCCCCTTGGGCGTACAGCTATTGGTCTGTGTTACCGCCGCTACCGTTATCTGCATCAACCCGCTGGCAGAGGATTTGGCATTTTTCAGAGTCGGATCAAAGTTACTTTCCTTCCAAATCAAACAACAAATAAATTCTACCGAAAAAAGTTTGGAGCGATTATTCGCTTCCACCAGCTTTTTGATTTCATCGTATGTCATATACACTCCAAGTTAAGGAAATAAATATGTTGATTATATTGCAAAATCACGGAGAATTCGAAGGATTTGCGCCGTAGCCCCAAACATTTTTCGAGGGTTTCATAAGCTGCTTTAGCGACGTAAAAAACGCGCCTTGCGAAAGGCGGTTTTTCAGTGGCAGCAGCCAGTACTTCAAAGAGGGAACAAAGTTGGCACAGGCCAAAACCTGTGCGCAAGCTGTTTATTGGCCCCCAGGCTTAAGCGCGCTTACGGCGCGCCATGAAGGCCAGCAAACCCAATCCGCCCAACATCATGGCATAGGTCGAAGGTTCGGGCACCGGCGCGGCTTGGAACACTACGTTGTCCAAACCGATCACCGCATTATTGCTCAAGCTACCATTGGCCGCCCCCAGAAAGGTGATTTGTGCCGTATTGCTGTTGGCAACCCAGTCAAATGACTTGCGTTCCCAATCCATAATTCCGCCTTCGTAAATATTCGTGAACAATGTTTGCGGCGCGCCATTGATACTCACTGCCAAAGTGGAGGTTTGAAAACCCGGTGCATAGTAATCGCCCAAATCAAACGAGAGTGTGTAACGCTGGCCGATGGTGGTGGCGACCGTATCAGCACGCACACCCTTGTTATAACCATAGATGCCGGTCAAATCAACCCATTGACTGCCATGGGCGGCGGGCACAAATTCGGTGCGGGTAAGTTGGGTGTCGGCACCCACCACAGTCCAGCCAGTAATGGCGGCAGAACCGCTACCGTACAGAACATAGGCATTGCCGGCAATACTGGGGTTCTCGAATGAGCCGTTGGTCAATAAATTGGTATCTGCCATTGCAGCACTGCCGCACATTGCCAAAGCCAAGGCCATTGTCGAGGCTGTTGCCGAGGCCAACGAAGTTTTAAGCGAACGTAACATGAAAATCCTTTAAAAAAATACCCCGTAACGGGGTGAGTAGGTGAGCCGGCCATTTTCCTGAACCGCTTCGATGAAAATAATCACCGGGGGAATTATACACAAGTGTTTTATTCAAAACAGTGATAATTGACTATGGCAATGAAATAGTGACCGCATTCCCTGACTCTGGTGTTCTGCTCCATGGCAATTTATTTGCGGCCAAATTATGCCACTTTCTTCATCGTACTGGTGTTGGCGAATCTGGCGAGTCATGGAATCACTCGCATCAAATCACAAAAAGCAGTATAATTCTATTGCTTATTAAGGAAAATGTCGTATAAACCATAGAAAACCAATGGATTTTACTTTAGCACTGCCTGATGAAATCTGTACCGAGCTTGGGCTGCGTGCGCGAGCGCGGCGCTTGGCCTTGAATTGGAGCGTGGAGGAAATGGCGCTACGTATCGGCGTTTCGGAACAAACATTGAGTCATTTTGAGCGCACCGGTAAAGCCAACCTGTTGACTTTTGTACGCATTCTGGAAGTGCTCAATGCCGCCCACGACTTGCAGACGGTGTTGCAAACTCCCACCAATTCAATTGAAACCATGCGCGCCAAAGCGGCACAGCCCGTGCGCCAACGTGCTTATCGAAGCAGAACCAGCAGTCGCACCGACAGCGCTGGCAAACCACGGAAGACTCCATGAAAGAATTACGCGTGATGTGCCATTTGGGCGCTGAAGTCATCTGCCTGGCCAACTTGGCCGATGATGGGCGTGATATTCTGTTTCAATATTCCAGCGAGGCATTGGCACGCAATCTTGAATTATCGCCTTTGCGCCTGCCACTGCGTAGCCCCGCTTACCCCAACCACCCGGCAGACTTTGCGCGGCTATTGCGCGTACCGGGGCTGATTTTTGACTCCCTGCCCGACAGTTGGGGTTTTCATCTGATGAATCGCCGCTTGAAGGCGCGTGGCATCGACACCAATACGCTATCGGTACTGGATCGCCTGGCCTTTTTGGGGCAAAACACCATGGGGGCCTTGACCTATGAACCCGCTGATAGTGAGGCCGTTGATCGCCAGGATTTGACTTTGCTTGAATTGGCGCAAGAAATCCAAACCTTGCACCATGATGAAAGCCATCAGGTGCTGGCCGAACTGGCCCGTGCGGGTGGCTCGCCCGGCGGTGCGCGCCCGAAAGCCCTGGTGGATTACCATCCCGGCACGGGCCAAATGCGTACCCGTAGCGCCATGATTGCGGGGGCCGAACCGTGGTTAGTCAAATTTCCGGCGAAAGATGATGCCAGCGACAGTTGCGCGCTGGAAGAATTGTATGCACGCCTGGCACGCAAGGCCGAGCTGGGTATGGGGCCGACCCACTATTTTGAACTGGCGGGCGGCCTTGCCGCATTTGCCACCGGGCGCTTTGATAGAAAGCAGGGGCAACGGGTGCATGTGCATTCGCTGGCGGGCCTGTTGCATGCGGATTTTCAGACGCCATCAATTGGTTATGGCGAATTCTTGCGCGCCACCCGCACGCTCACGCGTGATGTGCGGGAAGTAAAAAAAGCCTTGCGTTATTGCGTGTTTAACCTGCTCATGAACAACCGCGATGATCATGCAAAAAATCTGGCTTTTTTGCTGGATGAAACCCATGGTTGGCAATTGGCCCCGCCGTTTGACCTGACGTATTGCCCCGGCTACCGGGGTGAGCATTTTATGGACGTGGCGGGCGAAGGCAAACAACCTGCGCGCAGCCATGTGTTGAAGGTGGCGCAGGATGCCGGCTTATCTGGCAAAGAGGCAGCGCAAATCATTGATCAATTGCTGGATCAGGTCAGTGCAGCGGAAATAAAAAGCATGGCCAGCGCCTTGCCAATTCGCAAAGCAACCATGCTGGAGGTGAATCGCGCTATTGCTGCGAATCGGAAGCGGTTGTGCGTATGATCGGACGCGGGATATTTTAAATATTTAGACAGAATGTCAACACCAAGCCAAGATGATGGCTGCTTGATTAAAGCAATTAAGCGCGCACGTCACATTGCGTTCGCCTTCTTGCCGAACTGCTCGAATTCTTCGAGTAGTTGCTTCTTGCGACAATTTACCGGACGAAAAATGCAAGGTATGTGGGGAAGACATGGCAAAACTCAGGAAAAACCGGGTGTGCGCAGTGACGTTGCGATTAAAGTGTTTGGCGACGATATGACCGTCATGGCGCAATCTGCCGACAACATTGCCAAGGTGCTGGAAACCATTTCAG
>CAMBDR010000681.1 GCA_945864765.1 Janthinobacterium lividum
TGCATTATAGTTTAAGTCTTGAGAAACGCTACCTGTCCCGGATATGATTTTTTTATTCGTTGGCATGAACTGAAACACCCGCGTGACATGGGCGCACCGCATACCTGCCTACAAAGGCAAACTAATCTGCAAAGTCGTCCCCGCACCCGCCGCACTACTCACCCGCATCTGCCCATTCCACCCCGCCACCCGCTCCCGCATACCAATCAAACCAATACCAGCGGCAGCCGTATCCACATCAAACCCCCGTCCATCATCCTTGACTTCAATCTCCAGCGCGCCCCCCACCAAGCGCAAGCCCACCCGCACCCGCTGCGCCCCTGCATGCTTGATCACATTCGACAACGCCTCCTGAATAATCCGGTAAGCCGAAATGGCCAGCGCAATATCCAGTTGGCCAAAATCACCCGTGGCATCGAATTCAAAATCACAATCCGGATGCGTGCTGTCATAATGCTGCACCATTTCCTCCACCGCGCCATGCAGCCCCAGCATATCCAACACTTCCGGGCGCAGGCGGCGCACAAGATTGCGCCCGCTGGCGTACAGGTCGCGGCTGATTTTGATAATCGCCTGCGCCTTGCTGCGTATCTCTTCTACCGCCGCGCTATCGGGCATCTGCGTGGCCAGTTGCAAAATGCGCTGCGATTCCAGCCGCGCCGCAATCAAGGAGGCGTTGAGTTCATCGTGGATTTCAATCGCAATGCTCTTGCGCTCGTCTTCCACCACGCTATGCACTTTTTGAATCAGCTTGCGCTTGTCGGCATTGGCCTTCAACGCTTCATTGCGCGAGGCTTCCAGGTCCCGCGTGCGCGCCTGCACCTTGTCTTCCAAATCCTGCGTGGCGCGCTGCAGGCTTTGCGCCATTTCATTGATCGAGGCTTGCAATTCGCCCAGTTCGCCGCCGCTGGTTACTGCCAATTCCACCCGATACTCGCCACCGCGAATTTGCCGCAGTGCCGCCATCGATTCATTAATCGAGCGCGTCAAATTTTTCGAAAGCGAAACCACCAGCGCCGCGGAGACGCCCAAGGCCAGCGCCGCCATGCTCAATTCAAACAAAAAGCGCTGTTTTTGCTTGGCCAGCATATTGGTGGGCGACATGGTTACCCGCACATAACCCACAATGGTGTGATCAGCTTTGTCTTGACCGTGATTGCGCGCCAGAGCCGACGCAGGCAAGGCGGGAGAAGGGGGCAGGGCAGGGGCACCAGCCCCGGTTTGCGCTTGCACCACGCCCACCCAAATCAACTTCTTTTTCACCGCCACCGTAAAATGCCGCGTTTCCGGCATGCTGGCCGATTCCGATGTGACGCGCATTAACTCGCGCTCAGCCGCATCCAGAATGGCGATGCGGTACAGGCTGCCGTCCGATTGCAGCAAACCGTGGATCGTCAATTTTAAATCGGATAATTTGCCCGAACTGATTTGCGCTTCATTACTCTCGGCTAGCGCCGTGGCCACAATGCGCCCACGCTCGGCCAATTCTTCATTGGCTTCGGATAAATGCGAGCTATACGAATAACCCACCATCCAAAAAAACAGATACAACACCGGAAAGGCGGCAATCAACATCAGCCGCGCTTTAATACTCCAGTGCTTCCAGTGCCAGCGCCGCAGCCTGCTCATGTTCCAACTCATGGGCGCGCTCAAGGCTCAATCAAGCCGTATTTAACAGCCAGTTTGGTAATGTAGGCCGGGCGCTGCACGCCCAGTTTTTCTTTCACCGTCTGGCTGATATTGCTGATGGTTTTACTAGATAAATCGAGTTTTTCAGCGATTTCATTATTGGTCAGGCCTTCCGCCATCAGCGTAAAAATTTCCAGCTCGCGCGCATCCAGCAGCGAGCGCGGCGAAGCGTCGCCCCGGATCGATAAATTGGCCAGCCGCTCGGCAATTTGCGGCATGAAATACAACTCACCCGCATGCGCGCGTTGTAAGGCGTGCGCCAGGTCTGCCGGGTCGCAATCCTTGGTTAAAAACGCCGATGCACCCAGGCGGTAGGTTTCCTTGATTAAACTGTCCTGATCAAACTGGCTCAGAAAAATGATTTTGGCTTTGGGCCACTGGCGCAAAATCTCGCGCGCGGCATCCATGCCGGTCATTGCTTCACCAAAGCGCATATCCAGTATCGCCACATCCGGCTGGTGCGCGGCAAATTGCGTTATCGCCTCTTGCGGGGTGCGCGCCTGCGCCACCACATCCACATCAAAATTGGCCAGGGCCATGGCAAAGCCGGTCATTACCATCGGGTGGTCGTCGGCCAATAAAACTTTGATACGCGGGGTAGAGGTATTCATGAAAGGCTTCCAAAGTCGTGATATTTGCCATGATAGCGCAAATTTTATTCCATGTGCTGGCAGTTCTGGATTTCATTGAAAAGCAAAAATTCTTCCAAAATAACTTTACAACTTCCATTTGATGGAATATTATTCTTCCATTGACTAGCAATTGAAGTGCTTTAAAGGTGTAACAATCACGTCGATTGCCCACTTTATTTGTGCTACCTTGAGGAGATAAATATGGTTTTCACCGAACAACAAGACCCCAAAACCACCATGGCGCAGCATTTGCCGCGCATTATTTTTGTCGCGCTATTACATGTACTGGTGTTTTTTATGATTGCGCAGAGCATGGGGATACGTAGTATCAGCAAAGCGCTTGAGCATCAGGTGGATGTGGTGCCCATCCCGGAGGTGGTGCCAACGCCACCGCCAACGCCGCCAATCGAGGATAATTTCAAACCACAAGAGCAAGTGGTAAAGCTGCCTTACGTTCCACCGCCAGTAATTCCGAATGATGCGCCGCCTGACGGGCCAGTTATTCGCGGGCAGCATGATGACCCAAAGGTGCAACCGACCCATACGCCCAAGGGCACGCCAACCCCAACCCTGCCACCCGTACTTGCCAAACATGAACCGGTTCGCATCAAAGCAGTCATTGAAGCCGCCGCCTGCAGCAGGCCGGAATACCCGAAAAACTCAGCGCGCAATGAGGAGCAAGGTACGGTGTTGCTCGGCTTTTTGGTGGGCACCGATGGCCGCGTCATCGATTCGCGGATTGAAAAATCCAGCGGCCATAAAGACCTGGACAAGGCGGCACGCCAAGGCTTGAGTTTGTGCAAGTTCAAACCAGGCACGGTGGACGGCTTACCACAGGAAAGCTGGGCCAGCTTGCAATACGAGTGGAAGCTTGAATGATGAGAGGCCTTAATTTGATGATGCCATGATATGGTAATTTTTATTGCGATGCCATGGCATTAAGCGCTTGTCGAACAGGGTGGGGATTGCTTGCTTTAATTTATGCTGATGAGGCCGCGAATTGGTCTTTACTGAGTATAATGAGCCATTCTGGTGCCGTGCCGGGTCTTTCCTCACTTTAAAAGCAGCCATAAAAGTGTCATGACAATGTACAAATCATTTTTGATCTGCTTTTGTTCCGTGCTTTTGGG
>CAMBDR010000682.1 GCA_945864765.1 Janthinobacterium lividum
ATCTTGATGAGTTTAATCCCATGCGCGCAGGCGCATGCGGTTCTCGGCTGGGATCTCCCCGCACCACCACCACGCAAAATTGCCCCAACCACACCCCTTCCTCCCATACCAACGCCACACCCCACGGCCAAACCGCCACCTCCGCCAGACAAAACGCCCACCAAAACCACGCCACCAAACACGCCATGTTATAACGGCGTGAAAAAAGCCACCTGACTTACCCAGCGCCAACCCACTCCGCCATTGCAACAAGCCTTGCTTGGCGGCGTGTAGGTCAGTATAATTGCCATTTTTATATACTGGAGCAGGGCTATGGAAGAAATGCTGGAATTATCCGCTGCGGCGGTGATGATGGTTGCGGGCGGTGCTGATGATGCAACCAGCATGCTACTTGGCCCCAATTGGCCTGTGGGTGCGGTACTGCCGATGCTTGGGACAACTAATTACCCTTACCCAACCATGCCTAATCCACCACGCTAAAATCATCCAAACCTTTTACACACACATAATTTAATAGGCACCGATTATGTCGCCCACCATTAAAATCGTCCCGGTTTACGTTGTATTGACATTTGAAGCCTTACTGCGTTTTGGTTTATGGGCAACCTTATTTCAAGGAGAATTTGTTGCAGCCGGCATACTTGCAAATGCCCCACCAACGGCAGCATTTTACTATGCAAGCTTTGCCGTTGCCATCATCTTTGCGGGATTAATCCGTTTTTCCGGGCCAAATTGCACGGTAGCCGACATTCAAGAATTATGTCTGTATGACGCCTTTGTTCAACTGCTTGGCCTGGTCTTGTTTAAGTTAGGTTCCCCTGATACCAGCGCGGTGGTGCAGAGTGCATCTACCATGGTATTGCTGGCAAAAGCGGTGCGCTTGCTTTGGCCCATAACGGTGTTGCCCAATGAAAAAGTGCCAGGTTGGCCCGTTTTCGGCCTGCTGGGTTTGCTACGTGGCACAAAATGGGAACCCGCCACCAACCCAAAATGGCATCAACGGCCAATAGTGATTTACGCCAGCCTGCTTGCCACGCTACCCGTTGGCCACGCTTTCTATGCCTTTACGGCAGCAACCAAGCTGGCACCACTCACCTCAGCCATGTTCGCCATCACCCTGTTTGGCCTACAACCCCTCATCCGCTGGCTAAAACAACTGGAACAAGATCGTCGCAACGCCATAGCACAAGAACACGCCACGCAAGCCCAAATCATCATCATGGAAAAAGCCCGCGCCGCCCATTTTGAAGCGCAGGCCGCGGAATTGAGCGCCGCCTATGCGGCGCAAACCACCACGTTGGCGCAGGTGCGACAACACAACGCACGCATTTTGCACGCCAATCACGACATCATGCAACCCATGTTTTGGCTGAGCAGCGCGGTGCAAAAAGCCGCCAACACCAGTACCGAAGCCGCCGTTACCGAAATACTGGGCATCGCCCTGCGTGGCGCACACGAAGTGACGGACATGATCAGTGATGTCTTCCACCAGGTCACGCTGGAAAACAGCGGCCAAACCGTGCTGCCGCAAGTATTACCGCTACACCAATTGAAGCGATATTTCTGGGATCGCTTTTACGATCTGGCAGAAGCGTATCAAGTACAGCTCGCCATGGGTAACGAAGCCTTTGCCGTGTTAGCCCATGAACCACGCCTGCGCCGGGTGATTGCCAACTTGCTCAATAATGCCATTTTATATGCCGGGCCGGGTGCCACCGTGAGTTTGCGCTTTGCGCGCCGTTACGGCGCTTGCCATATTTTTATACGCAATAGCGGCCTGGGTATTGCGGATGCCAACACGCCCGACCGGGCAGCCAACACCCGGCACTTGCTGGAACAAGTTGCCCTTGCACATAGCCCGGAGAACCTGCAAGACACGACAAAACCGCTTATCGGCCACGGTATTGGTTTGCACAGCACCGCACAACTGTGTGAGGAATTGGCCAGCCCCTTATTATTACGCTCCCGCCCCGGCCATGGCGCAGTATTTTATTTGCGCATACCACTTGCTTGATCCAAACCGCCCTGAAATCAGATTCACGCGCAAGCAATTCCACCCAAAAAAACGACTACTGCCTGGCCACCCAGGCACGCATGCGCTGTTCCAGCAAATCCATGGGCAAGGGGCCAGCACCTAAGATTTCATCATGAAAGGCGCGGATATCAAACTTTTTGCCCAGGCGCGCACTGGCATAGTCGCGCAATTCGATGATTTTTAATTGCCCGATCTTATACCCCAAAGCCTGGCCGGGGTTGGCAATATAGCGGTCGGTTTCACTTTGAATATCCACCTCCTCGATACCCGAATGCTCGTGAAAAAAATCGACCATTTGCTGGCGGCTCCATTGTTTGGCATGCACGCCCGTATCCACCACCAGCCGGATGGCGCGTAACATTTCATCTTGCAAATGGCCGTAATAACTGAACGGATCCTGGAAAAAACCCAGTTCTTCACCCAACCGCTCCGAATACAAAGCCCATCCTTCCACATAGGCGGTGTATTCGCCATGCCGCCGAAACGCGGGGATGCCCTGCAATTCCTGCGCAATCGTCACTTGCATATGGTGGCCCGGCACGCCTTCGTGCAGCGCGGTGGTTTCAATCGAGAGCGTCAAGCGATCAGCAAAACTGCCCGTATTCACCATCACATTGCCGGGGCGCGAGCCATCGGGCGTGCCATTGTTATAGTAGGCGGCTGCCGATTCTTTTTCACGAAACACGTCTACCGGCTTCACAATCAACTTGGTCTTGGGTAAGCGGCCAAATAATTGCGGCAGCTTGCGATACATTTGTTCGGTGTACTTGCCATACAAATCAAGAATTTCCTGGCCGGATTTCGGATGGAGCGCAGGATTGGCCAAGACCATGGCGTTAAAACTTTTCAAGTCGGCAAAACCCTGTTTTTTGGCAGC
Organism: Janthinobacterium lividum; assembly: GCA_945864765.1. Taxonomy (GTDB): domain Bacteria; phylum Pseudomonadota; class Gammaproteobacteria; order Burkholderiales; family Burkholderiaceae_D; genus CAMBDR01. The sequence goes on from CAMBDR010000682.1 coordinate 2,913, forward strand.
AGCCAGCATCAAGGCTTCAATCCGCGCCACCTCTCGCAAACCAAGCTGATGAATCGCCTCGGGCTCAAGATACGTGGTGGTGTATTTCCGCGCCAAAAACCGGTAGTAAGCTTCACCATCGTCCAAGGCCCAAAGGCCGGGTGCCTGACGGCCTTGCGGCGCATATTCTTCACGCACAAATTTGGCTAATTTGTGATAGCCGGGCACCACCCGCTGCGTGACCGCCTCAGTAATCGCGATGCGCAAACGCTGTTGTTCTGCAGGCGAAAACGTGGCAGGCATTTTTTTCAAAGGCTGCATGAAGGGTATCGCCCCGACCTCCGTGGTGGCCATATCCTCGCATTGGCGCGCCACTTTCTCAAGCAAAGACTGCGGCGGCAGATGGCGGTTTTTCATGCCAAGGCGCATTGGCACGATGTTTTGCTCAAACAAGATGGGCAACTGCTTTAGCCGCGCCAAATAATCGTCATAATCTTTCACGCTTCCAAACGGTAGCCACCCCACCATTTCCGCCATTTCGAGCTGATC
>CAMBDR010000683.1 GCA_945864765.1 Janthinobacterium lividum
TGGAAATCATTACTCATCATGCAAATGGCCTGGGCCTGGGCTTCGGATTCAAGCGCTTCATCCACCCCCATATTCCATTCCTGATGTAGCATGCGTTTGGTCATGCTGTGCGCAAACGTGGGGCCGTCGGCCAGCATTTGGGCATACGCTGTGGCGTCGGTCAAGAGCGCTTCGGGCGTACTCAAGCGATTAAAAAAACCCCAGCGTTCACCTTCTTCGCCACTCATGCTGCGGCCGGAATAGAGTAAATCTGAAGCGCGCCCCTGGCCGATGATGCGCGGCAAAATGGTGCAAGCCCCCATATCGCAGCCCGCCAGGCCCACCCGGGTGAACAGGAAGGCGGTTTTGCTGCGTGCCGTACCATAGCGAATGTCGGACGCCATCGCCATGATGGCACCGGCCCCGGCACACACGCCATCCACTGCTGCCACAATCGGTTGCGGGCAGGCGCGCATGGCTTTGACCAAATCACCGGTCATGCGGGTAAAGCTGAGCAGGCTGGGCATATCCAGCTTGGTGAGCGGGCCGATGATTTCACGCACATCGCCACCAGAACAAAAGTTCTCGCCCGCGCCCGTGAGCACAATCGCATGCACATCACGCGCATACACCATGGCGCGAAACAATTCGCGCAGTTCGGCGTAGGATTCAAAAGTGAGCGGGTTTTTGCGCTCGGGACGGTTCAGGCAAATGGTGGCCACGCCTTGGCTGGCGCTATAGCTGAAGTGGCGCGCGCTATAGTCGGCCAGCGGGTAGTTGTTGCCGGGTAATTCGTGGCTGACGCCGGGAAGGTAGTTCATGACAGACTCCGTACAGGGTTGGGCGCGGATGCGGGTAGGCGGTTGAGTTTGGGCTGGAGTGCGGTCAGCTTGAGCGCGGCCAGCAAGTCATATAGCTGCGATTTTTGTTCGCCCGAGAGGCCGACAAACAGTTCGGCAACCCAGGTTTCATGTTGTGCTGCCATGGCGCTAAAACTGGCACGCCCATGCGGCGTGAGTTTGACTGAATATACGCGTCGGTCGGTGTTGTCGGCAATCCTTTGCACCAGGTTTTCTTGTTCCAGTTGGTCGGTAATGCCGGTGATATTGGCACCGGTTACCATCATCCGTTTCGACAACTCGCCCATACGCAACCCGTCGGGGTGGCGTTCGAGTTGGGCCATTAAGTCAAAACGCGGTAGCGTGGTGTCAAATTCGCTGCGCAGGCGGGTGCGGATTTCGGTTTCGATCAGGGTGGTACACGAGAGTAAGCGCAACCACAGGCGTAACGATTGAAGGTTCGTGCCGCCAAGGTTACCGTTTGGGTCGCTGCCAGGGTCGCCATTCAGGTCGCCATTCAGGTCACCATTCAGGTCACCGCTTGGATCAGCGCTAAGCCGAGTTTCCATATCCATTACATAATCTCCCCGCCCGCCACCGCAATGGCCTGGCCGTTGATGGCGCTGCTGCCAGGTTGGCACAGCCAAGCCACGGCTTGCGCCACTTCTTCCGGTTGTATCAGGCGTTTTTGCGGATTACCCGCCGCCAGTTCTGCCCGCGCCTGTGCTTCATTGCGGCCAGTTTTGGCCATGATGTTTTGCACTGCCTCGGCCACGATATCGGTTTCGGTATAGCCGGGGCAAACTGCATTGACGGTAATGCCTTTGCTCGCCACTTCCAGCGCCAGTGCGCGGGTTAGCCCCAGCACGCCATGCTTGGCCGCGCAATACGCGCTCACGTAGGCGTAGCCGGTGAGGGCGGCGCTGCTGGCCACATTCACAATTCTGCCCCAGCCTTGCGCCAACATGCCGGGTAAGGCTTGCTGAGTACAGTGGAAGGTGCCACTCAGGTTGACCGCCAGCATCTGCTGCCACAGGTCTGGCCCGGTTTTTAAGAAGGGTGCCGAACCAGCCTGGCCGGCGTTATTAACCAAAATGGAAATCAAGCCATCCACGCTTTGGGCCTGGTCAAAGGCGCGCTTGACCGATGCGGGGTCGGCCACATCCATCTCTACCACGGTGATTTGCCCCAGGCTTTGCAATTGCGCCTGCGCACTGAGCAAGGTGCTGGCATCGCGCCCGCTAATGGTAACAAAGGCACCCTGTTGCAGCAGCGCACGCGCTATCGCCAGGCCGATCCCTTTGCCACCACCCGTGACCAGGGCGTGCTTGCCGCAGAGTTGTCCCGAATTTTGCTCCATGTTAAGCCTCCAGCAGTTTGGCCGCCACTTGCTGCGGCGTTAAACCCGTATTGGCAGCAGCTTGTTGCCGTTCACGTTCCAGGTTGCGCTCCAATTGCAGTTTGCCGGCCTCGTATTGTTTTGGCCATGCCAGAGCGGTATAGCCGATTTTTGCCGCTTCGTTCAGAGTCCAGGCCGGGTTGGCCAGGTGGGGGCGCGCCAGTGCGCATAAATCGGCGCGACCTGCGGCGATAATGCTATTGGCGTGATCGGCTTCAAAAATCGCCCCCACCGCCATGGTGGCAATGCCCACTTCATTGCGGATGCGGTCGGCAAACGGGGTTTGAAACATGCGCCCATAGACCGGCTTTTCTTGTTTGCTGACCTGGCCGGAAGAGCAATCGATCAAATCGGCCCCTTCGGCCTTAAACAGGCGCGCAATGTCGATGGCATCGTCCGGGGTGATGCCGCCTTCAACCCAGTCATGGGCGGAAATGCGCACGCTCATCGGTTTGTGTTGCGGCCAGATGGCGCGCATGGCGGCAAACACTTGCAGCGGAAAGCGGCAGCGGTTTGCCAGCGAGCCGCCGTATTGATCAGTGCGCTGGTTGGTGAGCGGGGAAATAAAGCTCGACAGCAAATAGCCATGCGCGCAATGCAATTCCAGCCAGTCAAAACCGGCCTGATCCGCCTGTAGCGTGGCCAGTACAAAGTCGGCCAGCACGCGCGCCAGGTCCGCTTCGGTAGCGGCGCGTGCAGTTTGTGATACGCCAGCGATATATTGTTGGCTGGATGCCGAAATCAGCGGCCAATTGCCCTCCGGCAGCGGTTGGTCGATGCCATCCCAGGCGCAGCGGGTCGAGCCTTTGGCCCCGGCGTGGCCCAGTTGCAGGGCAATTTTGGCGTCACTGTTGGCATGCACAAAATCGACAATGCGCCGCCACGCCTGTGTATGCTCGTCGTTGTACATGCCGGGGCAGGCTGGGGTGATGCGCGCGTCGGCACTCACACAAGTCATTTCGGCAAACACCAAACCGGCACCACCCAGGGCGCGCGCACCCAAATGCACCAGATGAAAATCGCCCGCTAGCCCATCTGTGGCGGAATACTGCGCCATGGGCGAGACCACGATCCGGTTTTTGAGCGTGAGGTCGCGCAAGCGAAACGGGGTAAACATCGGCGGTATGGGCTTGGCGCTTTGTGCGGGTGCAGCTTGTTGATTGTCTTGTGCATCGATAGGTGCATGAACCTGTTTTTGCGCCTGCGCACTGATCC
>CAMBDR010000684.1 GCA_945864765.1 Janthinobacterium lividum
AAGAAAGCCCCGAGCTGGCCGCCACCAAAGAAAAACTTAACGCCGCCCACAGCAAATTGGCCAGCCTGGAAAAAAGTCTGGGGGCCGACTTAAATTCCGCCAAGGCGTTTAAAGCGGTGCAGGACGCATGGGCACAAACGGCGGCGGCCAAAGACGCCGATGCCAGTTTCAAGGCGCACAGCGCCCATATTGAAGCCTTGATGAGCTTGCTGATCGATGTCACCGATGGCTCCAACCTGACCCTCGACCCGGATTTGGACAGTTACTTTTTGATGGATGCCGCATTGTTCCGAATACCGGATATCCTCGAAACCAGTGACAAACTCAGCGCCTTTGGCTTGGCCATCCTGAAGTCCGGAGCGATTACGCCGGCGCAACAAAGACGTGTCAGTGAATTGATCCCGATTGCCGAATTTCAAATGAAAAATATGCGGGATGGTTTGGCCAAATCGTTCGCCGCCACGCCTGCCCTGAAGCCGAAAGTCAATGCCACCAAAAGCCTGGAGTATGGGGCCGCTTTCTTTGCATTGGCACGCAAGAGCGTGATCGATAGCCAGGACTTTAGCCCCGCAGCACAATCGGCCTTGTTGGCTGCGGCCAATCAGGCGGTCAGTGAGAACGATGCCATGGCCCAACGCCTTTTGATCGAACTTGATCTGTTGCTGGACAAGCGCGTCAACGCCAGCAAAACGATCCTTTATACCGTTAATAGCATCGCCGCCGTGGGTATTTTGTTGGCAGCGTATTTTTTCTATTGTTTTTTCAGAGTCACGCGCGGCGGCTTATTGCTGATCAGCAAGCATTTGATGGAAGTAGCGGCAGGTGATTTGCGGTCCAGCCCGGCCAAGCCCTGGGGGCATGACGAGCCGGCGTCGGTGATTGAAGATTTGCGTCTGGCCTATACCGAGCTGCATGCGCTGATCCGCACCGTGCGCCACTCGGCGCGGGCTTTGCATGGCACCAGTGAAGAAATCTCGGTCGCCAGCCTGGACCTTTCTGCCCGTACCGAAGCCTCGGCGGCCTCGCTCGAAGAGCAGGCGGTGGCGATGGAAGAAATTGGTGCCACCGTGGGTAGTATGGCCGAGCGTTCGCGGGCGACGGCGAACTTTGCTACCAGTAACGCCCAGGTTGCCGAGCAAGGGGGCAAGGAGATTGATTCGGTGATACAAACCATGCATGAGATTCATGCTTCGTCGGCCAAGATTAACGACATCATTGGCGTCATCAATGGCATTGCGTTTCAAACCAATATTTTGGCGCTCAATGCGGCGGTGGAAGCGGCGCGTGCGGGTGAAGCCGGGCGTGGTTTTGCGGTGGTGGCCAGCGAAGTGCGTAGCCTGGCGCAACGTAGCGCCGATGCCGCGCAGCAAATCAAAGCATTGATCTCGCATAGTGTTGATCAAATTGCCAGCGGCACCATCATCGTCGAAAAAGCCGGTGCCACCATGAGTACCATGGTGGATAACGCCAAACAAATGAATGGCTTGATTAGCCAGATTTCAAACTCGGCAAAAGAAGAGTCGGAAGGTGTGGCACAGGTTGTCAAAACCATTCAAACGCTGGATGAAAGCACCCGCAGTAACGCATTATTGGTCGATCAAACGGCGGCGGCATCGGCGGCACTGACCAAACAGGCTGAAGTTTTACAGCAAGAGATTGCCAATTTCCGCGTGGCTTAGCGAAACTTGGCGAAACTTGGCGAAACCATGAAAACCAGCCAATCTTGCGTTTCACTGCGCATTCTGGTGGCAGATGATGATGAATTTATGCGTATGCTGATCATCACCATTTTGAAAAAATTGGGCCACACCGGGGTGGTGGTTGACGACGGTAAAAAATTATTGGCATGTCTGGCCGAGCGCCAGTTTGATGTGTTGCTGATCGATGTGATGATGCCGGTGCTGGATGGTTTGGCTACCGTGGCGGCCATTCGGCGGCAAGAAATGGTGAGTGGTGGGCATCAACGTATTATCATGGCCACGGCCCACACCGAACCGCGTGACCGGGCGCGCTTAATCGAAGCGGGAGCGGATGGCTATGTGACCAAGCCCATCCTTCCCGATCAATTGCAGCAAGAATTGCAACGCGTCATGTCCGTTTCGTAAAGTCGGACGCTACATGCCCAGCGATTTAAGTAGTTCGTCGTTATCGTCGTCCTCAGGCGGCGGCAGGGTGGCGGCTTTGGCTTCCTGATTCGATTGCGTCAGCGCCATCAACGCATCCGGATCGGGCACTTCATGGGCTTCGAATTCATGCAATTTAATGAATTCGGTGCGATCAATCGCCAGTTCCAGATAGAAGATATTATTGTTTTCGGTAAAGAACGATACCCGGCGCATTTCCGGCCGATCCAGCGGGGTATCCACGCTCAACACCACCTGTTTGGTAATGACCAGCATTTTGGGCTGATTTTGCCGGATATTGGTTTGCAACTCGCGCCGCACCTTGCCAGTGAAGTCACCGACGATCTGGTTCATCAATTCACCCAAAATATTGGAAACCTCATCGGAAGTGAAGGAGGCTGCCAGCTCGGACTTGGGCATGCCCATATGCAACATGTATTTTTCGTAAAGCTCCATCGCGGTATCGCCGCCGAAATTCAGCACCACCAGACCAGAGAAGCCGCCGTCAAACAGCACGAAACAGCCGATGTCGGGCTTCAAGCCAATTTTGGTAATCCGCTGCACCATGGCAGAGTAATGGATTTTACTTTGTGTCGCCACGTTCAGCACGCGGATGACCGAATTACATAAACTGGTCAACACGTCTTCGGTGCCATACACGATGGTGTGGTCTTCCACATTCATAAGCAACTCCTGAATTCTTGATTAAAATGTTACGTTAATATCGCTGGTGCAAGGCTGCAATATTATGGTATTGCGGGACTGAGAATTTAGAGAATACCTAAGCGTTTGCCCGCTGTCCACCTGTTTCACACTTTCGGTGCAATTTGTGGAACGCGCAACACGGATTGCTGCCTTTGCACTGCAGCAAAAGGCCGATATCGTCAGCTTGCGGCAGGCGCTGGCGTTGGTTTCAGTTTGAAATCCACCGAAAAAACCGCCTGCGGCCCCGCGTCCACATGCAAGCTGCCACCCATTTGCAGGGCCAGATCGGCGACCAATTGCAAGCCCAGTGATTTTTCTCGTCGGCTGGCAAAATCGGCGGGTAAGCCAAGCCCGTTGTCGCTCACCCGCAAATGCCAGGTGCCGGATTGATCCAGCGCCTGCAGGGAAATTTCAATTTCGCCGTTGCGGCCATCGGGGAAGGCATGTTTCAGGCAGTTGGAAATCAGTTCGCTCATCAACAGGCCACAGGGCGTGGCTTGATCCAGATTCACTTGCACCGGCTCCAGCGCCAAACGCAACGCCACGGTGTCGGCACCGGTTTGCAAGGTTTTGAGCGCTTCGCTGGCAATTTGGCCGATG
>CAMBDR010000685.1 GCA_945864765.1 Janthinobacterium lividum
CGTCACTTGCTTGGGTTCAATCGAGATCGAATTGGGGTCGAATGGATCGGTCAACGGGGTTGAAACTTCCAGCTCAACCCCGGCAGGCGACCCATCGGCACCCAATTCTTCCTTTACTGTCATTTTCGCCATATTCATCACTAATTTTACTTAAGCGCCAAACGATTGGCCAAGCCCACAAACTGTTCCAGCGCAATCATCTCGGCGCGCAAGGTCGGATCAACCCCGGCATCAATCAATTCATTTTCTGAAAACAACGGTGCCAGGCAATTGCGTAACACCTTGCGCCGTTGCGAAAACGCCTGCGTCACCACCAATTCCAGTTGCGCCGCCTCACACGGCAGCACCTGCGCACGCGGGTGCATGCGCACAATCGCCGATTCCACTTGCGGCGGCGGGTCAAAGGCGGTCGGCGGCACAATGAATAACAAAGACATCTGATAACGCCATTGCAGCATCACCGACAACCTGCCATAGACCTTGCTACCCGGTTCGGCCACCATGCGCTCGACCACTTCTTTTTGCAGCATAAAATGCTGGTCTTCAATCACGTGCGAAAACTGCGTCAAATGAAACAGCAAGGGTGTGGAAATATTGTAGGGTAAATTACCCACCACGCGCAGTTTTTTGTCCTGCGCCAAAGCGGCAAAATCAAACGCCAGCGCATCGCCGGAATGAATGGTTAACTGCGCCGGCTTGAATTGCTTGCCCAGCCGCGTCACCAAATCCCGATCCAGTTCCACCACATGCATGTGGCCCAAATGTTCCAGCAACAGCTTGGTCATCGCGCCCAAACCGGGGCCAATTTCCACCATCACATCGCCCTGCTCCGGCCGAATCGCACTGATGATGTTATTCAACACCAAGGTATCGGTCAAAAAGTTTTGCCCGAAGCGTTTGCGTGCAATATGGCGGCTCATGCCGCCACTCCGCTGGAACTTTGAACCGAATTTTCGACCGAATTTTCCACCGAATTTTCCACCATATCCAGCGCACAGCGTATCGCCTCCTGCATGCTACCCGCATCGGCCAAACCCACGCCTTGCGCCGCCAAATCCAGCGCGGTGCCATGGTCTACCGAAGTGCGAATCAAAGGCAAGCCCAGGGTGATATTCACGCCCTGCCCAAAGCTGGCATATTTCAACACAGGCAAACCTTGGTCGTGATACATGGCCAACACGCAATCGGCTTGATCCAGATATTTGGCTTGAAACAGCGTATCAGCCGGATACGGCCCGCACGCGTCAATGCCCATGGCCTGCGCCTGCTCAATGGCGGGCGTAATGATGTCGATTTCTTCCCGCCCCAAATAACCGTTTTCACCCGCATGCGGATTGAGTCCGGTGAGCAAGATGCGCGGCGTCGGCAAACCAAAGTGGCGTTGCAAATCATGATCAATAATTTGCATGGTGCGCAGCAAGCCTGCTTGCGTAATCGCTGCAGAAACCTGATTCAAAGGTAAATGCGTGGTGGCCAAGGCGACGCGCAACATCGGCGCAGCGCTTGCTGCAGATGCAGCATCGGTTGACAATAACGAGGCAGATGCGCCCCCCATGCGTGGGCCTGCCAGCATCATCACCACTTGTTCGGTATCGGTTTGCTGGGCCAAATATTCGGTATGCCCGGTGAAAATAGCCGCGCCCACCCCGGCCTGGTTAATCGTACTTTTTTGCAGCGGTGCGGTCACCATGCCGCCAAACCAGCCCGCTTTGATGCCTTCCAGCGCCACATCCAGCGTTTGCAACACACTCTTGCCATTGCGCGCATCGAGTATCCCGGCTTGCACTGGCACCGCCACCGGACAGTCAATGACGGTAATGCAATCCGGGTTGGCAAAGCGCGGCAAACCGGTATTGCGCACCGCCTGCAAACTGAGCGCCATGATTTGCATTGCCGGGGCCACCTCTTGCGCCAATACCGCCAGCCAACTGGCGTCACCCAACAGCACGCAACGCACTTGCGCACGCATGGCCCAGGCGGCGCGCAGGGAAATCTCCGGCCCTATCCCCGCTGGTTCGCCCGTGGTGATCGCCAAGGCGGCCAAATCAGCGGACATTACTTGCTACCTTCAAGCCGAATTTCAACATAAGCGCGGTCACGCACCTGGCGCACCCAGTCTTCGGTATTTTCTTCGATCTTGCGCGCACGCAAGGTGGCCCGTGCCTCTTGCTTTTTGCGCTCATTGGACACGTCATCCGATTTGCGCTCCAGCACTTCGATCAAGTGCAAACCAAATTGGGTTTCAATCGGCTCGCTCACTTCGCCAATCTTCAAGGCATTCATCGCCACTTCAAACTCGGGCACGGTATCGCCAGGGAATAACCAACCCAAATCACCGCCTTTATTGGCCGAACCATCATTGGAAAACGATTTTGCCAACTCTTCAAAGGTCGCAGCCTTATTTTGCAACCGGTCTTTCACTTCTTGCAATTTACGCCGCGCATCCGCTTGCGATACCACCTGGTTGACTTTAATTAAAATATGGCGTGCACGGGTTTGTTGAATCGTGTTCGCCACTTTGGCCCCTGCCACCGAAGGCAAGCTGCGTTTGCCCAAGACCTTTAAAATATGAAAGCCATTCGGGCTTTTAATCAGCGCTGCGACCTGCCCTTCTTTCAAGGGTAATACCGCATTGACAAACAATTGCGGCAAACGGTCCGGATTGCGCCACCCCATATCGCCGCCAGTTAAGGCGTCGCTGGCATCAGAATACACGCCCGCCAATTTCACAAAGTCTTCCCCGGCTTTCACCTTTTGCAATGCCTCTTCGGCCTTGCTGCGGCGCGCTGCAATCAGGTCGGACGAGGCATTTTCCGGGATGCGAATCAAAATTTGCGCCAAATTGATTTCTTGCTGGGTTTGCGCACTCGCCGCTTCTGCCGCCAGGAAATTTTCGACTTCGGCCTCAGAAATCACCACCTTGTTATCCACTTCACGCTCACGCAAACGAATCATGGTGATTTGATTGCGAATATCTTCGCGGTAAGCCGCAAAACCCAAGCCGTCTTTTTCCACCTGATCACGCAATTGTTGCACCGTGAGCTTGTTTTGCTCGGCAACCCGGCCAATCGCCCGATCCAGGGAGGTGTCATCCACCCGCAAACCGCCATCTCTGGCTAATTGCCCTTGCGCCGTTTCAACGATCAAGCGCTCCAACACTTGGCGACGCAAATCAAGCAGCGGCGGAACCGGCGCATTTTGGCTGCGCATGCGCTGGCTAATCAACTCAATACGCGCCTGTAATTCGTTTTGGGTAATGACTTCATCATTGACCACGGCCACAATCGAATCGATCACCTCAGCCTTCACCGGCGTTTTGGTGCTTTGCGCGTGAACACCGGAACCCATGGCCAATACGCCCAGCAAGGGGAGCAAGCGCAATGACTTCATTGATAACTTCAGTGGCAACCTCAGTGGCAACCTCAG
>CAMBDR010000686.1 GCA_945864765.1 Janthinobacterium lividum
TTGTCGCTGCTGGCACCGGTCATGACGATTTTAATTGCGCCCCGTTCTGGGTCGGCGTCATGCCATTCCGGGCGCAGCAGGGTGATGGCGTCGTACAGATGGCAGCAAATTTCGCGGCTCATCGCCACCACCATCGCCTTGCCGCTTTGCGCCTTGTTGCGTTCTTCAAAATGGTTCACCAAATCAAGTGCGATTTGCTTGATGCGTGGTGCCGCGCCCACCACTTGCGCCAATTGGGTCCAACGGCTTTTCAGCAAGGCCTGCTGGCTTTCTTCTTCATCTTCGGCCAGGGCATCGACTTCCTCATCGAGGCTATCCAACTCGCCTTCTTTCAAACCCAGCCTGGCCAGGCGCGATTCATAATAAATCGGCACGGTTGCGCCATCGGCGCACGCCTGTTGCATGTCGTAAATGTGGATATAGTCGCCAAACACGGCGCGGGTATCGCGGTCTTGGGCCGCAACCGGGGTGCCGGTAAAGGCGACAAAGGTGGCGTTGGGTAGCGCGTCACGCAGGTGTTGGGCGTACCCGAGCTGGTAGCGCAGGGTGTTTGGCGCTACCGCGTCAACCAGGTAGGGGGCGCGCTCTTGCGCTACCTTGCGGTGTTTGGGATCATTGGCAACCTGCTTGGTGGCTGTGGTGACGGTGGTGAGCGAAGCATAGTCTTGCTGGCGTGGCAGCGCTTTGATTTTGGCTTCAAAGCCATATTGGGTGCGGTGTGCTTCGTCGGCGATGACCACGATATTGTGGCGCGCCGAGAGTAGCGGAAACACCGCTTCCTGTTCGCCCGGCATAAATTTTTGGATGGTGGCAAACACGATGCCGCCGGATGGTCGGTTGGCCAGTTTGTCGCGCAAATCCTGGCGTGAAGTGCATTGCACTGGCTGTTCGCGCAGCAAGCCTTGCGCCAGCGAAAACACGCCAAACAATTGGCCATCCAGGTCATTGCGGTCGGTAATGACCAGTACGGTCGGGTTTTCCAGTGCCGTTTCGCGCATTACGCGGGCGGCAAAACACACCATGGTGATGCTTTTGCCCGAACCCTGGGTATGCCACACCACCCCGCCCTTGTGGCTACCACCGGGGCGGCTGGCCTCCAGCACCCGGCCAATGGCGGCGCGCACCGCATGAAACTGGTGATACCCGGCAATTTTTTTAACCAGTTTGCCGTCATCTTCAAACAATACAAAAAAGCGCAGAAAGTCGAGCAAAAAAGTGGGCGCGAGTATGCCGCGCACCAGCGTTTCGAGTTGGTTGAACTGCCCCAGCGGATCGAGCGTGGCCCCGTCGATGGTGCGCCAGGCCATGAAGCGTTCGGCCTTGGCCGAGAGCGAGCCGAGCCGGGCCTGGCTGCCGTCGCTGATGACCAGCAGTTCGTTATAATGAAACAGATCGGGGATTTGTTCTTTGTAGGTATCGAGCTGCTGCAGGGCGCGCCAGATATCAGCCTGCTCATCGACCGGGTTTTTCAGCTCCAACACCACCAGCGGCAAGCCATTGAGGTACAAAATGATATCCGGGCGGCGCGTATGGCGTGGGCCACGGATGGAGAGTTGATTGACGGCCAGCCACTGGTTGGCCTTGGGGTCGGCAAAATCAAGCAAGCGCACAAAATCGCCACGGGTTTCGCCCTCGGTTTGATATTCCACCGGCACACCGTGGATCAGCCAGTGATGAAACTGGCGGTTGGCGGCCAGCAGCACGGGCGTATCCAGGTGGCTGATGCGCTGCAAGGCGTCCTCGTGTGCGCTGGCGGGCATGTGCGGGTTCAGGCGCGCGATGGCGCTCTCCAGGCGTGCGGGCAGCAGCACTTGCGCGTAGTTGGCGCGCTCGGGTGCGGCTGCGGGGCGTGCCGGATCAGGGACAAAATCGGGGCCATAGCCGTATTGGTAGCCCACCTCGACCAGCATGGCGAGCGTTTCCTGTTCGAGTTGATCTTCAGTCATGGCGCACCTCCCAATGGCCGCCTTTGTTGGGGCCAAGATGGCGCAATTGTTGGCGTGCTTTCAGTTTGGCGACCTGAAGTTCAACCGCACGCAAGCTCAAACCAAGCTCCTGCGCCACGGATTTCATGGTCAGGGCGGGTTCATTTGCCAGCAGCACAAGAATGCGCGCGGCGGTATCGCCCTCAGTTTCTACCGAAGCATGGTCCGTTTCTACCGAAGTTTCTACCGAAGCGAGTTCAACTTCTACCGAAGATTCTACCGAAGTGGGTTCAATTTCTACCGAAGCATCTGCCGTTTCTACCGAAGTGGGTTCAATTTCTACCGAAGCTTCTTCCATTTCTACCGAAGCACCCGGTGCCCACACCATTTCCAGCGAGGTTTGATCAAAAGGTAGATATGCATCAAACAAGCTTAAAGAATGCCCCGCCGCTTCCCAACCAGCGCGGATTTTGGGTAAGCCCGAACCCGCGCGCTCACCCAAGTTAATCAACAAAAACATTTGATGCAAGGTACGATTGCGGCAGTCACTGGCTCCGCCATGCAAAGCCTGCGCCACAGGTACGCGCATGGTGCCGGGGTTGCGAAAAACAAAACCGGATGGCTGTTTGATGATTAACACCGAGGCCCGATCCGAATAATCGGCATGAATCAGGGTATTCACCAAGGCTTCACGCAGGGCTTGATGCAGCAGGGTATCATCGACACGGGTATCGCCCTTGAGTGCAAATGGCACCTTCAAATCGGCGGTCAACTTGCGTATTATCTTGTGGTAAAAATCATACAAATTACCCGACCACGAACCATCCGGCACCACCCGATCCAGCCAGCGGGTTTGGTTGCCGATATCGGCAGGCAATTCCTGATAATCCAAAAAATACATTGGCAACGCTTCGGTGATGCTGGTACTGCTGCCAAACATCAACAAGCCCGCCAGGGTAAGCCCTTGCTGATCGCTGTAACGATCTTTTCGCCAACCGCCGATCAGTTGTAAAAAAGTTTGATCGTCGGTGCTGGTCCATGGGTGATCTTTACGGTGGGCGGCAAAAGCATTGCGGTAACGATGAAAGCTGTCGGTATCCAAATCAGCCAGTCCAAATTTGTCCAGTATGCGGGTATCCCGGCTCTCTTCCACCTGCTCGGCCAACATGCGCTTGACGCTGTCATCGTCGCAGCGGCGGTCGCCGTCGTGCAGCCGTCGCCAAGTCTGGCCAAAGGGCTGCCCATTCAAAAATACCGGTTTTTGGGTGCGTGTTGCTGCGGGAATATGCACGGCAAGAATCGCTTTACCGTCCACCATGTGGGTTTTCACATCGCTGTCGGTGAGCAAATTGATGCTGACCTTGGTGCGGTTGTTGGCCGTGTTAAACAAGTCGGCGCGAATTTTATCGGCATTGGGCAAACCCGCCACCGAAAATTGACCTGCTTTTTCACGCACGCCCAACAGCAGCACCCCACCATGCGCGTTGGCCATGGCT
>CAMBDR010000687.1 GCA_945864765.1 Janthinobacterium lividum
CGTAGCGCAAAAAGAGCGCGATTCACAAAGCGCCACGCTAGCACAATCCCACAGATGAGTGCCAAACATGCTAGCCATGCAGATAAACACTCGATGTCGCTTGATAATTCTTGGGTTTGTATGGCAAAAAGGCTTTCAATTCCAGTTGCTAACCAGTTAGGAACCAGGAACCAAAGCAATGGAACACGAATCACTATGGATGCCATTACACAAGAAATAAGCAAAGCCAAAATAGATAGCCGAATAATATTGTTACGCCTCATCAAAAAGGCTCGCCAAGAGTTGGTTGGTAGACAAGAATCGTTCCGTAGTACTTTATCTTGGTGCCCGGAATTAAGCCTGTTTTAGTTGACAGCAATCGCTTCCTGAGAAGGTCAAAATCAGATTGCTTATCCAGTGTAACGCAACCCAAACTGTTCCCCCTTGGGCCTTTGGGGTGCAGCCGAAGTTCTTGGCGTATTACGCCATTTACCACAGTATCATCACCTGGTGTACCATCGTCACGATATAACGCAAACCATTCATTCTTCCCTGAGCGCAGTGAATTTATTTGTCCTATTAAACCGCCCGCTGGCCGATCTACAATGTAATACCACCCGGTTGGTGCCGCGCCAATGTTCGGCTGTGATGTTGAATCGGGGTTATTTCGATAGGGGGGATTGCCTGAAAATGCAGGATAGTGATCACCATAGATGGTTTCAAGTCTACTCGTCCCATTTGAATTCAATGGAAGCATGAAGTGCTCAAGTAGGCCAAACGGATCGACCGCCATTGTTGGATGACCGCCAACATAGCCATACGTATTCACGCCCCCAGCCAACCCAATAGGATCGCTTTGCAAGTAACGTCCGCTTGCCGCGATTTTACCGCCCGGCAGGCCGATTTCCTTAGTGCAATCAACGGTTTGCAGCGACTGAATGAAGGCGGTTTCCCCTTGCCAAGTTAAAAAATCCGTAGAGGCACATTTTGCCACGCGCACGGGCGCGAAACGTCGATTTTGTTCCTGTTCTTTTTCTTAGCTGCGGTTTTTTTGGCGGCACGGTTAAGTACGCGCACCAGCAAAGTGAAGGCAGTGTCTGAAGGCGGCAGGGCAGGCCTTGCCTTTTGCAGCAAAAGACAGGGCCTGGTCCCGTCCGCCTCACACTCGGATCTTATTTCCTTCTGCATCAGCTAGACAAAGCTGTTTGGCGATAACTATGAGTATTACCTCAACAGCTTGTCCGGTTTCTGAGGAAGATGAGCCGAGACTAAATTCAAATCGATAGTTGCCAACTTCATCGGTTTCAGAGACTGAAACCAACTCTATCAAATCGTTTGGAAGTGGGCCTTGCGGAACAAGTTCGAATCTCCCCACATCTTCAAGAACAAGAAACCCATCCGTGATATCCTCGTCGGAATAAAACTCCCACTGGGTGCCACGTACCCGTGAAATCAAGTCGATCTGAAGCTTGATTTCTCGCGCTATCCCGTCAATTATCAGCCGCTTGCACCAGCGGTCACCTAAATAGATGGTTGGGTAAAATTCGAGTGGAGTCATTTCACTTCCTGGTTGATTGGCCAATGCGCAGGGCCGCTGTTTGAAGGGACAACATTCCCGAAAATATCTAAAGAATCGCCTTGCCCTCCACGGCCTAGCCCTGTGCCCTGTCGATGTCCATGACCGTGCGGGGTTGGATTATTTGGATGCCCCTGTGGGTTCAGTCGCATGTAATTGGAATTGTTAGGAAATCTTGTATGTGTGTCTTGCCCGTTGCGAAAACGCTAATTGGCATTATATTTTTTAAGCGCAATGGTCGCTTTTTGCTCGCCAGAAAAATGGGCTATTTTTAACCAAATAACCCCTAACTCTTTCTTATTTTCACCATATAAACCATCTGTTGCTGCAATACCAAGGTAATAGGCTTGTTCCGCGACAGTGTGTTTTTCGACCATTGAGCCATTTCCCTTTTGCATCCAATACAACGCTTTGCCAAAATCGACGGGTTGCCCTAGCCCCAACCCACTCATGTAGCTCAATAGTTGTTGGGCATTTCGATCACCAAGTTGCCCAATGAAAAGTAAGTGCTCCTTCGCCGCTTGGTACTCCTTTGCGTTAAATGCAACGTACCCACGCTCCAGTCGCTGGCTCCACATCGCACGCACAAAAATCACTAATATTGCAGCAAAAAATAAAATTACTGCAATATATTTTAGCCTTACTTGGATACGCATATTATGTTATCACCCTCTTCCTTGCTTAACAACTCGTCAATCTTCTTATAGTCATCCATGGCCCCTGAAGAAACTGTAATACATCCCCATGACACACTACCAGGGTGAAGCATAAAACCACCTCGTTTTCCTCCTATTCCCCAATCGTTTTGCATCCGGTAAAGCGCTGAATCAACCTTACTCCACCCCTCTGTTGGGGTCAGTCGCCAAAATCGTGCCCTTGATTCATGTCGCGTAGCCTTATAGCAACCAAGAGGAATTGGGCCTTCCTTCGGTGTCTCAACACATTGCTGAGAGGAATCGTTTTTGCACTGTTTATCACCAGAAAATACTGAATTCATCGGCAAGCCATAACCAGCGTCATTGAATTCAGGATGATTTGGGAGGCAAACTAATCCAGGTGGGTTAATAGAGTATCTACACCTTGCCAACCCTTTGATGTCAACATAACTTAGTGGATCACCACCCACATATGCATACGTATTCATCCCGCCTTTTAGCCCAATCGGATCAGATTGCAAATATCTGCCACCCTGCGGATCATAATCCCGAAAGTAGTTGTAATGAAACCCCGATTCCGCATCAAACACTTGCCCCGGAAAGCGCAAATTATAACTGAATCCACCAACGCCAGCCGGATTTTCATTCGGCAGCGCAGCGCCAAACGGATCAGCGTGATCCCAACGCCAAACCATCACATTGTCACTGCTTCGTGTAATCACACGCGGCGTGTTGATGTGATCCGCATAAACATAATAAGGCACAGTGCTGCCGTCTTCCTGCTTGAGCACCGCCACAGGCATCCCGTTCAAATACACAGTCTCTTGAATCACATTACCATTGGCGTCATATTCCCCCAGAATCTGCCCTTCACTATCATAAACATAGTAGATACTATCTTCCCCGGCAATGCCGCTTTGCCCCGTTTTCTTCACGCGCTGCCCGAGCGCGTTATACCAATACGTGGTTGCGCCCACAGGCCCGCTCACGCTACGCATGCGCCCGTTGAGCGCAAATTCAAAGCTCAAACTGCCATCGCTCTTGATATTACCTTCGGCATCATAGTCAAAATAGCGGCCATTGCCCGGCCCGCTGGCGCGCTGTAGCCTGTTGCTGTTCGGGTCAATGTCATGCGTGTAACTGGCAGCCCCTTGTTGCACCGCTGTGCGGTTGCCGTTGGCGTCATAACGAAAGGTTTGACTGAGAT
>CAMBDR010000688.1 GCA_945864765.1 Janthinobacterium lividum
AATGGTGCCATTACCGCCCTGGCACAAGATGCCCGGGGATTGACCTGGATCGGCACCCAATTCGGTCTGGTTTCTTACGATGGTTACCACTTTCGTCTGTTTACCCATGCTGCGAATGATCCGGCCTCATTGGCCGACGATTTTGTGAATGCCTTGTGGGCGGCTAAAGACGGGCGAATTTGGGTTGCCACCGCTATCGATGGCTTGTCCGTGTTTGACCCTGCCACCGAACGGTTTGAACATTGGGCGCATGACCCGAAACAGCCGGACAGCTTGTCTGCCGGAAAAATCTCGGCATTACTCGGCGATGCCCAGGGCGGCATCTGGGTCGGGACCAGTAACGGGCTCGATTACCTGGCTTCCGGCAGTAAAAATTTTATCCATTATCGGCATGACCCCGCCAAGCCAAACAGCCTGTTCGATAATCAGGTGAGTAGCCTGTTAATTGACCGCCAGGGGCGCTTGTGGGTAGGCGGTGCGAGTGGTTTGCAGCGTTTGACGCAAGATCGTCGGGGCTTTGAAACCATTCAAGGCGGGCCGAACCATGCTTTGTCCACCCGGCGGCATATTCAAAGCCTGTTTGAAGCGCAAGACGGCAAAATCTGGCTCGGCACATCCCAACATGGGGCCGCCTGGATTGCGCCTGACAGGAACGCATCCCAAACCCAAACCCAGGCCGACGCAGGCCTTGGCAGCCTTCCCGAATTACACTGGCTGGCCTTGCCACCGATCTTGCCACCGATTTTGCCACCCATTCAGCCAGCGGCATCAAAGCTGGCCAGCGATACACCATTAACCCTGAGTAACCCCTGGATCAATTGCATCGCGCAAGTGCAGCCAGACCAAATCTGGTTGGCAAGCAATGGTGGCGGAATCAATATTGTTGCCGCTGCTGACGGCAAGGTCTTGCAACACTTGCGGCATGATCCCGGCATGGATAGCAGCTTGGCACTCGATTCGACCCGGGCGATGTTGTTTGATCGTGCTGGTTTGTTGTGGCTTGGTAATTGGGGCGGCGGCTTGCAACGCTATAACACCAACAATAAAATGCTGCGCATGTTGCGCCATGGTCAAACCATGCCAAGCGGCTTGAGTCATGCTGATGTGCGCAGTGTGCTGGAGTTGGCCGATGGGCGGATTTTATTTGGCAGCGCTGGCAATGGGATTGATATTTTTGACCGTGAACGAGGTTTGGTGGGCGGGTATCGTACAGGGCCGGCCGGGGCCTTGCCCGATGGCATGGTTCGCGCCATGATACAAACTAAGGATGGTGCCTTGTGGGTGGGTACACAAAAGGCAGGTGCGGTGCGGATGCTGCCCGGCGGCACAAGCTGGCAAGCCACGCAAGGGCTACCAAGCCAACAAGTGCGTCGATTTTTGCAAAGCCGTACGGGTGACTTGTGGGTAGCGACGGATCGGGGTGTGGCACGCTGGAATGCCAGCCGGGCAGGTGGGCCACGGTTTGAAGCGGTGCCCGATGAAAATGGCAAACCGATGCAAAATCTGGTCTTGGCGCTGGTTGAAGACCAACAAGGCCGGATTTGGATTGGCAGTGACCACGGCTTGTGGGTCATGGCACCGGGTGCCAAAGGCTTGCACGGCATACACCCGGAAGCAGGGCGAAAAACCAGTCTGATTTCTGATTATATTACCAGCTTGCTCAGCGATAGCCAGAATCGCCTGTGGGTGACGACCGGTAAAGGCTTGGAGCGCTTATCCAAGTGGGATGGCACTACGGCCGAATTTGTGCATATCAACGCACGGCTCGGGCAAACCGAGCGCGCAACCGATGGCAATTTGCTGGAAGACAAGGCAGGCTTGATCTGGACTGAATTTGGCGTGATCAATCCCGACAAGATGCAAATGACCTCGTTTGGCAAAGTCGATGGCCACAACCTCGGCACCCCATGGCTGGGCGCTTACAGCCAAACCCGTGACGGCATGATGTTGTTTGGCGGTAGCCAAGGCGTTGCCATTCTTAACCCGGCCTTGTTGCAGGCCTGGCATTATCAAGCGCCGCTGGTCGTCACCGGGCTTAAAATTAACGGCCAGCCCACGCCGCCTGGTGCTTTGGCGCAGCCGGATCGCGCAGGCGCGAGTTTGACCTTAAACCCTGGCCAGCGTAATTTCGTGCTTGAATTTGCGGCACTCGATTACACCGCACCGGAAAAAAATCGTTATCAATATCGCTTGCAAGGCTATGATCAAGACTGGATCAATACCGATGCCGGGCATCGTAGCGCTGCCTATGGCAATTTATGGCCGGGCTGGTACACCTTGCAAGTGCGCGGCAGCAACCGCAATGGCGAGTGGAGTGTGCATGAACTGGCGATCAATGTGCGTGTGCTGCCACTCTGGTATCAAATCTGGTGGGGTTGGTTGTTGGGTTTGGCGGCACTGTTTGGCGCAGGCTATGGCGCTTATCGCAAGCGGGTGGCCAGCCTGCGAGCACAAGCACGGGCACAAGCGGTGGGTTTGCAAAAAATGATCGACGCCCGTACTGCCGACATTTTTAAGCTGAGCGAAATCGGTAAGGGCTTGACTTCGACACTCGATACCGAGCAAGCCTTTGAGCGGATTTATCAGCAGGTGAGTATGCGAATGGATACCCGGTTATTCTTGATCGCCATCAAGGAGGAGTCCGCACAGCAGGTCAGATTTGTCTACCTTCTGAGCAATGGCCAACGGAGGGACATCGCCAATCGGGAGTTGAGTCGGCAAAACTGCCCTGCCGCCTGGTGTGTGCGGGAACAGCGCGAATTGATTGCCAAAGATAATACTGAATTGGTGAATTATCTTTGCCTGGATGAAGTGCCACCTGGTTACGTTGGGATGGAAACGGTGGTCTATTTGCCCTTGACGATTGAGCAGCACGTGATAGGTTGCCTGTCGGTGCAAAGTTTGCGCTACAACGCCTACGACCAGAGTCAGCTTGAATTTTTGCGGGTGCTGGCCAGTTATATCGCGATAGCGCTGTCCAATTCCACCGCGCATGGCAATCTGGCGCAAGCCCACAAATATTTACAGGAAACCCAACAGCAAATGGTATTGCAGGAGAAAATGGCTGGTTTGGGTACACTGACGGCGGGGGTGGCGCACGAAATCAATAATCCGACCAATTTTGTTCACGTTGCGGCCCAGATTCAGCGTACTGAAATTGCTGAATTCCAGCAATTTGTGGCCGGCTTGCTTGATGAAGGCGAATCAGCGGAAGTGATGGCGGCGTTTGATGAGCGCTTCAAAAAATTGACAGAGAATGTGGCAACCATGCTGAGCGGCACCGAGCGCATCAAACGCATCGTCAAGGATTTGCGCTCATTCACCCGCCTGGACGAAGCGGAAAAAAAATCGGTGCGCTTGTCGGAATGTGTGAATTCGACGCTCAATCTGGTGGGCACGGTCTGGCTGGAAAAAGT
>CAMBDR010000689.1 GCA_945864765.1 Janthinobacterium lividum
GCCAATGCCAGGGTCGAGGGCTTGACCTCGTCTTTATCCAACATCGCCATGGTTTGGTCGCCCAGTTTGGTTTCAAACGAGGGCGGCAGATTATGCGCCAATTTTTCTACCGCAGCGGGCAAACCCCATTGGTAGCCGGAAATCAATAAGCCCACCAACAGCACCAGCGCAATCAGGGATAAGGGCCAGTTTTGCTGCCAGCGCACCACCCAGGACTCCTGATAGCGGTTGGCCTTGAGCACCTGATCCAGTTTCTTGTCCGCCACTTCAATAAAATCGCCTTCAGGAAAACGCAAGATGCGCGGCGCATATTGCAGCCGTTCCGAAATGGCCAGTTGCGACAGCCGGATGGTGCGGTGAATTCCCGTACCGCGCATCGCTACCACCCGCTTGTGGATGACCACGGTGACGGGCAAGCGGCGGGTACTCTTTGCGTCATAATAAATAGCGTCTATCATCGCGAATCAGTCCCAATGAGCCAAAATGAATCCAAATGAAAGTTAAAGTACAACCCTACAGTGCGATATCAATATCAAAAAAGTCGCCCGCCTCCTGCCCCATTGCGCCAGCATCGCTGATCGATTGATCGGCCAGAAATTCTTCCAGATTACCACTGGGCACAAGGCGGATATGTTCCAGTTTACATTTAAGCAGGCGGATGACGGCAAATGGTTTGTACAGACCAAAGGTGAGGATGATCAAAACCAGATTGGACAGGTGTATCCACAACAACCAGCGTGCGCCAAGCTTGCTTTCAAAACGGTTATAGGCGATTTCGGTATGGTTCCAGATCATGTTTTGCAAACGGCTTTCCAAAAACGCGCGCGCCAGCATATAAAACACATAGGCGCTCAGCGTGCTATACAAAATGGTAAATAGCCAGCCAAACATGGTCTCGGCCAACATTTGGTATAGCTTGCCAGTGAGCAGACCAAAGATGCCGACCGAGGTGGAACCCACCATCAGCCAGCCAAATGCTTTGGCATAGACTTTAAAAAAATCCTTGATGTGGATATCGATAAAAAACGGGGTTTGGCCAAAATAGGCGTGGTCAACCTGAAAGTGCTTCAAAAAATAATGCGCCAGCGGCACCAGCCCGGCCAATGCCACCACCGCCAGGCCGAGCATCAACAAGGCGGTAAAACTGCCCATACTGGTGGAAAATGACTCAAACGCGCTCCAGAGAAACAAGGCCATCAAACCCACCACAACGGGGAATAAAATCAGAGTGCGATACGCCTGTTTGACGGTGCCTTGAAAATTAAAACGCAGGCCGCGATAGCTGGAATTGACCATCTTGAAGCGAAACGCGCGCGCCAACAACCAGGGCATCAGCGCCAGCAAGATGAAGGCCACCACCGCCGTGGCCGCGACCGAGATGCCGGAAGAAACTTTATACGCGGCGATCAGGACAAAAGCCAAAACCCGGCCTTTGAGAATCACCTCTGGTTTACCGTGGTAGTCAAACGTGGCACCACCCAGCCGGGTGTTGCGATAGAAATATTGTAGCCGCCGCACCTTGGCCCAGGCAGAATAAATCCCGAGGGTGAGAATGGTGAGCAGTAAATTGACCACCCAAATCCGAAAATATTCGGCCCCGGTGCCGGTAAATTCAAACGCCAATGGTTTGGGTGGCTTGGGCGGCTTGGGCGCACTGCCCTGACCAGGCGCGCCATCTTGCCCGACAGTGGGTGGCGGCTTACGTTTTGGCGCTTCCGGTTCCTGTAATTGCCATTGATCGATGTTTGCATTGGCCACGGCTGATTCCCTTTTTGGTTAAATGCACGCCCTTCATGTCTTTGCGTATGTCTTTGCATTATGTCTTTGCATTATGTCTTTGCGTTGCAGGCACAGGCCAAAACCGAAGCGGCACAGGCCTTCATTTATTCTAAAACAACATTAACATCGCGAATAATCATTCAAATTCTGCCACTTCGGTGGATGCCGGATCGCGCCTGAGTTCAACGTCAATACCTCCAAACCGTTGGCCAAAGGCAGCCAGTGCCGAACCGATTTTAACGCGCTCTGGATTTGCCATTGCTTTTACCAGAATGTCGCGTATTTCGGCTTCAAGACTTCGACCATGCGCCACTGCACGCAACTTCAAAGCTTGGTACGTTTCATCTGGCAGGTTGCAAACGGTCATATTGGTCATGGCGTACCCTCTTTATGATTGATTAGCCTTCCTCGTTCTTCACCCATGCAATTAATCAATGCGACCGCAAGGCATTGCTTACCAACCATGATCTCGTCCGAAAAGCCGTTATTTACTGGCTTCATCTTGCGCCCGCAAGCGCGCCTTAATTTTCGCCTTGATTTCATCATCATCAAGTACGACCCGCCCCGGTTTCGCCAGTACGCCCCGTACTTCGGAAAGCTCAGCTTTTGGAAACAATGGTTTCGGCGTCAAGCTCAACCCGGTGGGCGTTGCGCTAATAAAGAATTCGGTGCCGGGTGGCAATTGGAGGTCATCTCGCATCGCCTTGGGGATTGAGATTTGGCCTTTGTTGGATAATCTCACACCCCAGGCGCACTCTCGTCCTCACCCTCATCCGCCTCACCACAACCCAACTTCAGCTGATGCTGCAACTCACGCAAGGCGGTGCGCAAGCCTTCTTCAATCACCGGGTGGTAAAACGGCATATCCAGCATTTGCGCCACCGTCATGTGGCTCTGGCAAGCCCAAGCCAATAAGTGCGCCAGATGTTCTGCCCGTGGCCCGAACATTTCCGCGCCCAAAAAGCCACCATCGCTGCAGCGCGCATACACCCGCAGCAAGCCCTTGTTTTGCAACATCACGCGGCTGCGCCCCTGGCCGACGAAAGACACCGCACCCACCACCACCTGCCGCCCAATTTTGGCTTGCAGTTGCTGGTAACTCAGGCCCACCGTGGCAATTTGTGGGTCGCAAAAGGCGACTGCTATCGGGCAGCGGCGCAAACCGGGATGCGGTTTATCGGCACGGGCGGCATTTTCGCCCGCAATTTTGCCTTGGTCGGCCGCCTCGTGCAACAAAGGCCGCTCGTCATCGACATCGCCCGCGATAAAAATATTGGGGTTGCTGCATTGCATGGTGTGGCTGTCAAACAGCGGAATGCCCTTGGCGTCATAGACCAGACCCACATGCTCCAACCCCATGTTTTGCAGATTCGGTTTGCGCCCCGCCGCCGCCAACACGTAATCATAATGCTCGTGATACTCTGCACCATCGGCCCCGCGCGAATGTAGCAGCACCTGCTGGCCCACGCCGGCCACTTCCACCAACTCACTGCCCAGCAAACGGGTATTGAAGCGGATGTTTAATTCCTCCGACAATACCTGACGCGCCGTGGCCAATACTTCCGGGTCGCTTAAATGCGCAACCCGGTCGCGCCGCCCAAAAATTGTTACATGCACACCCAGCCGATGCAAAGCT
>CAMBDR010000690.1 GCA_945864765.1 Janthinobacterium lividum
CCCCTACGCTGAAGAGCGTGCCGCCAAAAAAGCCGCCAAAGCAGCCAAGGCTGCCGCTAAATTGGCAGAAGAAAGCAAGCTGGGCGCGGTCGTCGCGCGTGCCAAGGCCGAACCTGTGGCCGCTACTGAAGAGAAAAGTGGCAAGAAAAAGGATCGTCCGGCCAAGGTTCAAGCGCCAGTGCAAAGCTACCGGATTGAAGTGGGGCACGAGCATGCGGTCACCCCGGCCAATATTGTGGGGGCCATTGCCAATGAAGCGGGGCTGGAAGCCAAGTATATTGGCCGCATCGATATTTTTGATAGCTATAGCCTGATCGACCTGCCGCAAGGCATGCCCAAGGAACTGCTCAAGCAATTGAAAACCGTGTGGGTGGCGGGGCGGCAGTTGCACATTGCCGAAGTGGAACCCGGAGCCGTACAGCGCCCCGCACCCGTAGCACCCAAGGCCAAAAAAGAGTATAAAGAGTTTCCGCATAAGTTTGCAGGTAAAGCGGGTGGGGATGCCAAGCCTAAGCGTAAGATCAGCAAGCCCTGAGATTCAGGTATGCTGAACGCAAGGGCAGAATGATGCCGATGTGTTGGTGGCAGCGGTAGCGTAAGAATGGCATCGCCTTACTTGCTACTCGCTGTACGCCGATTAATTTTGCGTGCGTTAGTCAAATATTGTTCCTTTTTGCGCTATGTCGGCCAATATACCCGCACGTTTTTCGTCGAGCCACATTTTTTCACTCATGATAAAGCACTCGAACAAGCCCGCTTCCAATGGTAGTCCCCACAAGCGCTCACCCGTCATCAATACTTGCGATTGCATCACCGTACTGGCAGCGCGCAAGTCGAGCAAATCGACATCGCAATCAACGATATCTGCCAATTGGCTGGAAAGCTGCCAGAGTAGTAATGGATCAGCATAGCCTGCCACCAGTATCGCCAGATCCAGATCACTTTCTGGTGTTGCTGTGCCTTGCATTTGGCTGCCAAATGCGTACACCGCCAGCGCATTGGGGAATGCGCTACGTAATGCATCGACCACAGGGCCATTACTGGCCAGTAAGGCGCGCATTTTGGGTGTGATGGGGTGATTAAATTGGGGCATGGTCAATTCTGCAAGCTGTATTCAGGCTTAGTTTACCGGAGAATGCGAATGATGAGGTAAATTTTTATCTGCCGGGGCATGACGCTGCCAAGCCTAAGTGCAAGCTTGGCAAGTTCTGAGACTTGGCTTATTTTGAATCAATCTTCGGGTGATCTGCCGGAATCGTCCAGTTCAATATCATCATGTCGGAAATGTTCAAAGCGCTCACCCCGGCGGACATGGTCGCCAATGGTATGCAAGCGCAAAACCAGAAAAATAGCCATTGCAGATATTTCAGGTATATTTTCATAAAAAGAATTCCTTTCTGGTTTTCTTAAGCCGTATTGTCACGCAAGTACCCGCGCCCAGGGTGCTGGTGACCTGAATTTTGCCTTTCAACCGTTGCGTTACGTGGTTGTACGCCACGTGCAGGCCCAGCCCCACATGTCCGTGCATGCCGCTTTTGGTGGTGAAGAACGGGTCAAACACTTTGGGCAAGTCTTCGGGGGCAATACCATGGCCGTCGTCGCTGATGGTAATGACCACCTCGTCAGCACTATCGCTCTGGTCGGCTTGCGCGGCGAGGCGCAAAGTGCCGGTGAGGCCATTGACAAACGCATGATCCGGCACATTCACCAATACCCGGCTCAAGGCCTCGGTCAGCGCTTCCGGCACCACCCGGATGCGCAAACCGGCGGGCACAGCCACCTCCAAACGGCAGCCGTTTTGCTCAAGCTGATTGCGCACCAGGGTTGCCACCTCGGCCAAATAGTCCGCCAGTTCAATTTCTACCGGATGGTCGCTGTCAGCATTGACTGAAATGGTTTTAAACAGGGCAATCAGTTCGGCGGCGCGGCTGGCAGTTTGCAGGGCCAGTGCGGTGTATTCCTTCCCTTCGCTGGTGGCCGATTCCAGTATCGATCTGCTTACACGGCCACTGTCAATGGCCGCTTGCAGCGTCTGCCAGACGCTTTCCACGCCGGATATGGCAACC
This sequence comes from Janthinobacterium lividum, assembly GCA_945864765.1. GTDB lineage: Bacteria > Pseudomonadota > Gammaproteobacteria > Burkholderiales > Burkholderiaceae_D > CAMBDR01. Next base: position 2,067 of record CAMBDR010000690.1, read on the forward strand.
AGCGCGGTACCCAGCGGGGTGTTGATTTCATGCGCAATGCCGGCCACCAGGCCGCCGAGCGAAGCCATTTTTTCTTGCTGCACCAGTTGGTCCCGGGCCTGGTGCAGTGCTGCCAGGGTGGCGGCATTGGCCAGCGCAATGGCACCATAGGCGGTAAGGTTACGAAAGATCAACCGCTCACGCTCGCCCCAGGCGTTTGGCCTGTTGGACTGAATCGACATCACGCCCAGTACCTTGTCGTCCACGATTAACGGGGCAAACAGGGCGGTGAGCATTTGGCGTGTGCCGGGGATGAGCGTTGAATAGTCCTGCGGGCCGTAATGCACCAGCAATTCCTGCCGTTCGCGCACCACCCTTGCCGCGCTGGAGGTGGGGGAATCAAGCGCGATATTGCGCATTGGCATGGCTTGATCATCATCACGCCCAAACACTGCATCGAGCGACCTGGTAGCGGTGTTCATGCGGTAAATCGTCATGGTTGGGGCATCAAGCAAGCCGCCCACGTACAGGTAGAGCGACTGGAATACGGTCTCGGCGTCGAGGTTGGCGGTAATCTCGCGGCCTATGTCGCCCAACTGGCGCAGGGTTTCTACCGACAGTGCCAGGTCGGCGTTGGATTCGTTTAACGCTCCGTTGGCTTCGTTCAATGCGGTGTTTGATTGGTTTAATGCTTCGTTGGATTCGTTGAGTGCCATATTTGATTTGTTCAGTGCTTCAATGGTTTCGTTCAGCTCGTGGTTGGCATCGATCAGCTCACCCTGGTTTTGGCGCAACTCACGGGTACGCTCATCCACCACTTGTTCCAGCTCACGCTGGCGCTGGCGCAGGTAGCGGGTGCGTACCTGTACCAGTGCTGCAACCAAACTGCTCATCAACAGCAACAACACCAGAGCGAACCACCAGGTTTGCCACCACGCAGGTAATACCCGGATCGGAATGCTCAGCTCATGCACGCTCCAGTCGCCCATGCGGTTGCTGCCGCGCACTTGCAGGGTGTACCGACCCGGCCACAAATTACCGTAGGCGGCACTGCGGTGATCAGCGTCGGTATTGATCCAGTCTTTATCGTAACCCTGTAGCCGATATTGATAGCGGTTTTTCCTGGGATCAGAATAGTCGAGCGCAGCAAATTCCATGGCAAAATTGCGCTGCGTTGAATTCAGAGTCAAACTGGCGCTGCCAGCCGGACTGGCTTGTTGTGAAGGGTTTGCCTGCGGATTAGCCAACCCTTGTGGTGCCACCGCTTCGCCATTGATTTTTAGCTCCGTGACGACCAGCGGCGGGGCATAATCATACGGCTTGAAACGCGCGGGGTCGATCACCGCCACCCCTTTCGAGCCGCCATAG
>CAMBDR010000691.1 GCA_945864765.1 Janthinobacterium lividum
CAAAATCCGACTCAGGGTTTCGGTGAGCGCATCTGCCACCACCAGCATGCTTAAATCGGCGGGCGCGCTCACCTCCACCTGGCAGCCATTTTGCATCAGTTGGGTGCGTACCAGGCTTGCCACTTCCTCCAGATAATCGGCCAGTTTAATTTCCACCGCATGGTCGCCGTCGGCATTGACTGCAATGCTTTTGAACACGGCGATCAGTTCGGCGGCACGACTGGCGGTTTTCTGTGCCAGTGTGGTGTATTCGATCGCATCGCTGGTGGCAGATTCCAGTACCGCCCTGGAGAGACTGCCGCTGGAAATCGCATTTTGCAGTGTTTGCCATGCCTTTTCCGCGCCGGATATGGCCACCAGCGTGGTACCCAGCGGGGTGTTGATTTCATGCGCAATGCCCGCCACCAGGCCGCCCAGTGATGCCATTTTTTCCTGTTGCACCAGTTGGCCCTGGGCTTGCCGCAATTCGTCGGTGCGCTGATCCACCAGTTGCTCCAGCCTGCGCTGGCGCAGGCGCAGAAAACGGGTACGCACCTGCAACAGTGATGCGAACAGGCCCGTCATCAACAATAGCAACACCAGAGCGAACCACCAGGTTTGCCACCAGGCGGGCAAAACCCGGATCGGGATAGTCAATTCATGGCGGCTAAACTCGCCCACGCGGTTGCTGCCGCGCACTTGCAGCGTGTAAACACCTGGCCACAAATTGCCATAGCTGGCGCTGCGTTGGTCGGCGTCGGTGTTGATCCAGTCTTTGTCGTAGCCTTGCAGGCGATATTGGTAGCGGTTTTTTTTGGGGTCCGAATAGTCGAGCGCGGCAAAGCCAATGGAAAAATTGCGCTGCCCGGGTTGCAGGATCAGGCTGGCCAGCGCGTCGGCATTTGTGCCAGATTCGGCTTGATTTGGCTGCCCGGGTAGATTTGCCAACCCGCCCGGTGCCACCGTTTGGCCATTAATTTTCATATCGGTGACGACCAGCGGCGGCTCATAATCAACTGCCTTGAAATGCGCCGGATCAATCAAGGTCAAACCCAGGCTGCCGCCATAGAGTATCAGGCCGTCACGGGTTTGACCGTATGAGCCTTGCCAGGCTGTGCCGATTTCCAGGCCGTCGGCAGCCGTGAGGTAGTTTATGCGCAGCCTGCCAGATGGACCAATGCCAGCTTCAATCACCGCGTCTCCGGTCCAGATGCGGCCTTGTCGGTCTTCCAGCATATTGCTGCCCAAGGGGGTACCCGCTATCCCGAGCAGGGCGCTGACATGCTCGAACCGGGCCAGGCTGCCGTCCCGGCCTTTCAAACGCTCCAGCCCCTTGGCGGTGGAGAGCCACAGACTGCCACGGCTATCAAACAGCAGGCCGAGAATCTCATCGGAAATCAGTCCGTCCGGGCGGTTCGGGTCGGTGGGAATGCGGACCAGGCCGCGCTGGCCTGGTTCATGCAGCCACAAGCCGTTCTCTGTGCCGATCCAGGTCCTGCCTTGTCCGTCTTCGGCAATGGCATTGACAGGGGCATCCATGGCAATACCCTGTTGGTCGGCAAGCACCTCAAAGCGCGCGTGCGGTGCCGCCTGGCTGGAATGCTGTGCTCGCCTGGGTTGGCCTGGCTGGCCTGGCTGGCCCGGCTGCCAGCGTGCCACACCCTGGGCTGTGCCTGCCCACAAGCTGCCATCGCTGCTGGCGAATAACTTCGCCACTTGCTCGCCGGGCACCCCCGGCACCGCCACCCAGGCACTGCTACCAGCCAGTTGGTGCACCACCCCGGCTTTTTCTGTGCCCACCCAAATGGTGCCGTCTCTGGTTTGGGCCAGTGCATGGACGGCGGCATCGGGCAATGCGCCTGGCTGGCCCGAGCCGGCCCGGTAGCCTTTGACCAGGCCGCGCTGTCGATCAAACAAATCAAGCCCGTTGCCCTGGCTACCAATGAGTAACTGCCCATTGGCCAGTTCCAGCACACTCCTTACATCGGGGTGACTCAAGCCATTGGGGTGTTTTGGGCTGTGTTTGAGTATGCGCAGCATGGTGTTATTGGCATTCATGCGTTGTAAGCCGGACCCCCAGGTACCCACCCACAACCAGCCTGCCCGGTCCATCAGCATGGCTCCAAGCGAATCGAACGCCAGGCTGCCAGGCAGCGCCGGGTCGTGCCGCAGGGTTTGCAGCACCTGGCCGCCCTCAGGCGCGACGATATAGATGCCGCCGCCATAGCTTGCCAGCCAGATCTGGCCTGTTTTTATCTGGGTAATGGCGAAAATCCATGGGGTACTCATTTGCGCCAAAGGCAGCCAGTGTATTTTCTGCGACGCATCCAGCCAGGCGGCCCCGTGGTTCTTGGTGCCCAGCCACAACTTGCCATCCTGTGCCTGGAACAGGGTTTGTACACTCGGCCCCACCACGATGGTTTCAAAACTTTTTCCGTCCGGAGCAAGCCGTTGCAAGCCGCTACTGCTGCCGACCCACAGGCGGCCCGCTTTATCGCGCAACAAGCTGCGCACCGTATTGTCCATCAGGCTGTGCGGATCGGGGCCATGGCTAAAATGCGCAAAGCGTTTGCTGCCGGCCGACAGGTAATTGAGCCCCTGATTGGTCGCAATCCACATTCCCCCCTTGTCGTCACCAACCATGGCTGAAATTCTGCCGCCCCCCAGGCTGTACGGCACTTTTTCTTCATGACGAAAATGTTCAAAGCGCTCACTGGTCGGGTCAAATACGGAAATGCCATCGTTAGCGGTGCCAATCCAAAGCCGCCCGTCCGCTGCGCCATATAAAGAGTAGATAAAATCACCCGCCAGTGAGAACGGGTCGCCCAGTTTGTGAGAAAACTTACGGAAGCGGTAGCCGTCGTAACGGATCAGACCGTCCTGGGTGCCAATCCAGATCAGTCCGCGCGCATCCTGCGCCAATGCGGTGATGACCTGGTTGTCGATCGTTGCCGCATCGCGCACGGTTTCAAAGCCCGGTGCGGTTGAGGGGAAATTCTGCGCCAATGATGAGGGGGCAGACGCGCCAAGCCCGGAGGCCGGAGCGCCGGCCGCCATGCCCACCAATGCCTGGCAAACACTGAGCCAGAAAAACAGCCATTGCAGATAGTTCAGGTGAATTCTCATACCGCGTTTTCTTCTTGATTGTTTTGCCAGATAAAAGCAGCATTACAGGCACTTAAATTATTGCCGGGCAAGTGGCAGTATTGCAAATCGGGGAATTGATATAAACAGGATTGCATTAGCCTGCCTCTGACGTTGATTTTGCCCGACAAACCAGCCAAATGCAAAGGTAAACGCGCAAAATTCGGGTCGGGTGGCTCACATTGCGGCAATGTGAATGCGATATTAAGAAAACAAGGTGGAATTAAGGCTGCCCACGCGTAATGCGCTGCACCTGCTCCCGCTCAGGCACCAGCGCGCTACGCAACA
>CAMBDR010000692.1 GCA_945864765.1 Janthinobacterium lividum
GCGCCGCAATCAAAGTGGCGTCCACCACGGTGCCACTTTTGAGCAGCAAGCCTTGCTCCCATTTTGATTGGAGTAAGCATTGGTCACGTCAAACGAAAGATTCTTGTAGACATAATAACCCTGTGCGCCCAATGGGCTGGTGGTCGTCCCCGGCCCATTGGCGATGGCACCACCAATATCGAAGCTGGCAAGCGGATCAGTGTTTCTCTGGTATTGCCATTGTCCGCCACCGCCAAGAGTTGAACCCGCATTAATCGAAGACAACTTGTTATTGTCCAAGCCAAAGCGAATCGTGTGGGCACCGAGTTTATATTCCAAATCCAACCGGAAAGAATCGATCTTGTCACTTGCGCCTTCAGGCAAAACACTGGTAGATATAGGCTGATGGTTAACGTAATTTAAACCCGGAGCCTGAACCGACGGCTCAAATGTCGTCGAAAACAATGTGGGGCTGTAGCCCGAAAAATTATTGATATGCTTGGACTTGGCTTGGCCATACAAAGTTTGCACGGTAAAGTTGTCAGTCAAGGTGCCTGTGTACTTCAAGATTTGCACTTCAGCGCCATTGTCGGCCACGTTGCCTTCAAATTTGCTAGTGCTCACAATTCCATCGCGCGCACGGGCACTAAACTTGCTATCAGCAGTTTTTGCACCATAGTTGAAACCACTGTAGGTGTAATCGTCCTTGGGCGTATCGCCGAGCAAGGTCAATTCCAAGCTATGGTTATCGGTAATATTCCAGTTAAACTTGCCCAAATAACGGTCAACAACACGCTTATGATCGACCCATCCGCTGGCTGGCGAGCCACCCACACGAGGGCCGTTTACTGTATCAACCTGGCCTGTGTCAGTACGGGACGTTTCAGCCGAGATAAACATGAACAGCTTATCTTGAATGATTGGGCCGCCAATGTAAGCACCATAACGATCACGCGAACGGGTGTTTTCTTCACGGGCGCGATACAAAGTATTGTCGGTATCGGGCTTTTTCCCGGTGTTTGCAAAATAAATATCGCGCGCTTTGGCACGTAGCGATTTAGGTTCAGTCGAAGCAGCGACGCCAAATTCCCAGTTATTCGTACCATTTTTGGTGGTAATGTTTACCACACCGCCCACCGAACGGCCAAATTCAGCACCGAAGCCCCCGGTCAGAATTTGCGCTTGAGCAATCGCGCCAAATGGCAATTCGGATGCACCCAACTGGGTCAAGGGATTGGTTACCGGGAAGCCGTTGATGTAGTATGCATTCTCTGATGCGCCGCCACCTGCAAAACTGGCACCGCCAGCATAACGTGAATCTACGCGAGTGGTATTTGGAGCCAACTGAATAATTCCGTCAACATTTTGTGCTGTGGGTAACTTGTCCAATTCGCGCGAAGTAAAGGTTGCGCCATTGTTGGCGCTGGAGATATCGATCCTGCTACGGCGGGTTGACACTTTAACGGTTTGAACTGAAAACACCGCTTCCACACCCTGACCTGCGAGCACTTCGAGGTCGGCTGTTTCGCCTGCGGTGCCACCCTTCATCAGGGTTGCTTTGTAGCGGCCAACGGCCATTGCAGAAGCATTAAAAGTGCCTGCGGCATCCACTGGAACGGTACGACTCTGGTTAGTATCGAGGTTTTTCAGAACCACTGCGGTTGCAGAACCAGGGGCAACCTTACCGTAGACCACACCACTGGTGTTGGACTGCGCCATCGCCGATTCAGTAATCGCAACATTGAAAACAGCCACGCCAAATGCGACGGTTAGCGCATGGGCAACCAGTGTTCTTTTAAACACCAAATTTTTCTTGGACATATTATTTCCTAAAAATGAATTTAATTATTTACTGGTTAGCCATCAATTGAAGCTGGCAAATACAGCAATGGACTGATTTGGAACGGCGTGCATGGCACCGCTCTGCGTATTGAGTAAAACTGCTTCTCTAAACATCTTATTTCCTTTTAAAATCCTCGCCGAGGCTGCACGAGTGTTGTCCCTTGGAGTGAGTAACTAAAAAACCACCGATATATTTTTTTAGAAAGTACATTTTTTACCAACTCTACCAGAAAAAAATCCTTCCGGCAGACCCGCAAAAAAACTTCAAAATTTCCGTACCCACTATTTTTCGGCAACTTAATTCTAACCATTTCCCATTTGAAATGTCAAACAGGAAAAATTTTGCTCTTTTTCAATGTTGCAGAATTTTATTCGGGCAGAATTTTTTTCTCATAGTGCGGCCAAGAAAAAAACGTGAGACCATCACAAAAAATAGTGTTACGGGTATTGTGACAACTTTACTACACTGCCTGCTACAGACGCAGTATAACGGGAGATTTTGACCCTGCCGACAGGACGATCACTCAAGCGCGACACATTACGTCAATTGTCGGAATTTTGCGACAAATGCGTCGCACACACTCTTTCCGGTAACCAACATATACGCAATAGCTGCGAAAATGGATGCCTCAATTGGAACAATTCGCGATCAATCCTGCAAAAACGGACGCAAAGACGCAATAGTTCGCCCGGTCGCGCCTTGATGTTGGCGCGCAAACGCCGCTCCTTGTGCGCCCATTTGCTGCATGCGCGCGCTATCGGCCAGTAAAGCCCGTATCTGTTGCGCCAAATCAAGTGCATCAGCCACTTGTAAGGCGGCACCTGCGGCCAGTGCTTGCTCGCTGATTTCAGCAAAATTAAACATATGCGGCCCCAGCAACACGGGTTTGCCCAGGGCGCAGGCTTCTATCAGGTTTTGTCCACCCAAAGGCAGCAGGCTACCGCCAATGAAGGCCATGTCGCAACTGGTGTAATAGGCAAACATTTCCCCCATCGAATCGCCCAACAGAACCTGGGTTTGCGCAGCCAAGGCGGGTGTTGCCGATGCGGCACTCAATTCAAGTTGCGAGCGCCGTTGCAAGCGCAAGCCATACTTATCTACCATGCGCGCCACCTCATCAAAGCGCTGCGGATGGCGCGGCACCAGCAGCAACAAAGGTGCGGGGCCGGATTCGATACCAGATTCGTACCCAGATTCAGCCTGCGCTTGTAAAACGGATGCCAATTGCGCCAACAACAGCACTTCTTCCCCCTCACGCGTGCTAGCGCATAGCAGCACCGGACGGCTTCCAATACTGGCACGCAAGGCTTGCCCCAGTTGTACCATGGCGGGCGCAATGCTGACATCAAACTTGATGCTCCCGGTCACCACCACCGTGCGTGCGCCCAGTTGGCGAATGCGGCTGGCATCAGCTTCGGTTTGCGCCGCCACCAAATCGATGCATTGCACCGCATCGCGCATCAAGCGCCCGAGGCGCTGCCCTTTGCGCAGGCTACGTTCGGACAGGCGCGCATTCACCAGCGCACTCGGCACGCCCTCGCGCTGGCAGGCATGCAGCAAATTCGGCCACACTTCGG
>CAMBDR010000693.1 GCA_945864765.1 Janthinobacterium lividum
TTAATCGGGATGGAAGAATAGGCGGGATTGCCGCGTCGGTCTTCGGACTGGCAAGTGCCGCGCTTCAAGTCTTCCCGATGGTAATGGCGCACAATGGCAGATAACGCCGATCTTCCCGGGTGTGTAGCAGATGTAAAACGCTTGATGGCGATTGATGACAGAGGTTTGGCATGGATAATATCGGCTATACCATGAAATTTCTGCACTTCGGGTATTTATCCGTCCGGTAACCACACTGTCACACTTTCAGCCTATTATTTCCGGGGCGCAACAAGCGATTCGAGCTTAAAACCGCTCCCCATTAAGGAAATCATGATGAAATTTTTACTCATACCCGCCACCGCACTGATGCAACGCTTGCGGCTGCTGCCCAAATTTTCCATCGTTGCCATGTTGTTTTCGATGCCGGCCTTGCTGGTTGGCGGCTTGCTGATGCTTGAATTCAATCGCGATATTGATTCTGCGCAGCAAGAACGACATGGCATCCAGCAAATTCGCAAGCTGCAACAAGCTTTGCAACAGGTGCAACAACATCGGGCCTTATATCATTTTGCCCTGGCGGGCAATGCGGCTGCCAATGCGGCTGCCAATGCGGCCGCCAAACTCAAACAGGACGAAATTACCCGCACCCTTGGCAAGCTGGTGCAAGATGAGCCAGCCGGGGGCTTGCTGGCCAGCGCCAATTTTGCACAAGTCTGGAGCCAATTGCAGCAAAAACTGCCCGGCAGCAAAGCCAGTGCCAGTTATGCCCAACATAGTGCCTTGATCAATCAATTGTTTAAAACCAGCGCGCTGCTTGCCAATCAAAGCAAGTTGAGTCTGGACCCGGAAGTCAATACCTATTATCTGATTAACCTGTTTGCCAAAGCGCTGCCCGAATTCAGCGAGGGATTGTTCGACATTGCCGGACGCGGTGCAGCGTATATCGATATCGGTTTGCTGGAAGCGAATGAAGACAAATGGTTGAATGGCGATGTGATGCTGGCGCGCCGCGATCTGAGCCGGATTCAAGTGCAACTGGACGCCATGTTTCAGGCCAACCCGGAATTCCAACCGATTCTGGCGGCCAGGTTGCCTGGTATTGCGCAGCACTTGAAATTTTTGGATCGTGCCGAGGATGAAGTGCTCAAGAGTTACAATCAAAGCTCCGGCACTGCCTTTTTGGCCGCAGGCCTGGAAAATAGTGCGACCCTGTACCAATTTGCCGAAACTTGTAGCAATTTGCTGGATCACACCCTGGCAGCCCGAATTGAACGCCAAAGCACGCGTCGCAACCTGATTCTTGGCTTTGTGGCCATCATCTTTGTGTTGGCGGGGTATTTGTTGGCCGGGTTTTATGCGTCGTTTTCCGGGGAGATTGCCGCATTGAGTGTGGCGGTGCGGCGGGTATCGGGTGGGGATCTGAGCCACCCGATCCGGGTTCGGGGCAGGGATGAAGTGGCTGGTTTGATCAATGATTTTGATGGCATGCGCGCCGATTTGCTTGCGCTGGTGGAAAATATCCATCATACCAGTCAAGCCATGAGCAGTGCTTCATTGGAAATTGCCCATGGCAATGCCGATTTATCCCGGCGCACCGAACAACAGGCCGGGGCTTTGCAGGAAACCTCAGCTTCCATGAATGAATTTGCCCAGGCGATCGGCAATACCGATCGCGGGGTTGAGCGCGCCAACCAGAATGCCTTGTCGGTGTACACGGTGGCCAGTGAAGGTGGCCGCGCCATGGCGGGTGTGACCGATACCATGGGGACGATAGCGCAGTCATCCAAAAAAATCAGCGACATTATTGGTGTGATTGACGGCATCGCGTTTCAAACCAATATTTTGGCTTTGAACGCTGCCGTGGAAGCGGCCCGGGCTGGTGAACAAGGGCGCGGTTTTGCCGTGGTGGCAGCCGAAGTGCGCAATCTGGCGCAGCGTTCGGCCACGGCAGCCAAAGAAATCAAGAACCTGATTACCTCGTCCAACACGCAAATTGAGGAGGGTAATCAACAGGTGCAGGCGGCCGGTCAAACCGTGCGCCAAATTGTTCAGGCGATTCAATCGCTTAGCGGCACCATGGAATCAATCAGCAGCGCCAGCAATGAACAGCGCACCAGTATTGAACAGTTGACGGGTGCTTTGCAGCAAATTGATGGCGTCACCCAGCAAAACGCCGCTCTGGTGGAGCAGGCGGCAGCCCAGGCAGAATATTTGCAGGAGCAGACGCAAAGCTTGTTGCACGCCGTTGCCGTGTTCAAAATTCACACCCCTGCTCACCGGAATACGCAGGAAGCGGCAGCGCAGGCCATTGCTTACACCCTGCACCCGCCAGGCAAAGCGCAAGCCAAACGGCAGGCGGCTTTGAAAGGGGGTGTTTGACAGACTGCCATGAAGCTACCACCAGGCTGCAATGCGCCTTTTCAGCATGGCTCAGGCAGTCGTATTAATCAGTGAGCCAATGCCGGACAAGATCGATTGGGTGCTGTTTGTCGTCGATGATTCAGCCGATTTGGACGATTCGGGAGGAGGAGGTGGTGGCGGTGGCGGTGGCCGATTCCCGACTTTGCCGCCGCCCTCCTGGCGCGTGGGGCGATTGGCTTGCAATGCTGCTTGCGTCTTTTGTGCGCCCGCCAAATCGCCCTTTTCCAATGCCTGCCCGATCTGGCCCAAGGGGCTATCGGCCTTGATGCCATTGGGCGCGGCGCTACTCAGGGCAGAAAAGGCTTTTTGCGCTGATTCCAGATTGCCCGATTGCAAGGCTGAGGCCAAATCCCTAAAACCTTGCTGACCTTGTTGGAATTTGCCGATGCCCGGGCCTTGATCCCGGCTTTGAACGGCCCCTGCCGCGCCTGCTCCTTCGATACGACCACTCATGATTATCCCCTGTGGGCAGAGCACTGCCCATCAATGTTGCTGCCAATTTTAAATGAAGCTGTTGCCATTGCGTGCAAACTGAATGACAAAGCATGCCTTACGGATCGATTGTTACCCAAGCACCGACTTGTTGCGTTGTGTCCCCGTGATTTATTATCGGCACATGCTGTTCTTTTCGCAGGGGATGGTGGTGGGAGTTTTGTATCGAATTGAAGCGCCTTTGTATCGGATTGTAGCGATGGGGATGGCATTCCTTTTCGGCGCTTGGGGTGGTTTGTTTTTGGTCATTGATGACGCCTTCACGCCACCGTGACCTGGCCATTCATCAGCATGGGCAGCAGCCAGTCGCGGAGTTGGGGCCTGTCTGTTCCCATTTATTCATGCGTCACCCCACCAAGCGCAAGCCATTGCCGCCCAGCCTGCGTCAGCCGATATTTTTGCAGGCGGCTTTTCGGTTTGTCGGGGAGAGTTCTTTCGATGCGTGCATCTTCCAGCAGTGTATTTACTGAACGGTTCAGTGTGCCAGTTACAGCGTTCAGCCCA
>CAMBDR010000694.1 GCA_945864765.1 Janthinobacterium lividum
GGCCAATACGGTGCACATAATCTTCGGGGAACTTCGGCAAATCATAGTTGAAGACGTGGGTGATGTTGGGAATATCAATACCGCGCGCAGCTACATCGGTTGCCACCAGGACTTTAACATGGCCACGACGCAGGCTATCGAGGGTGCGATTACGCGCACCCTGATGCATGTCACCGTGCAGTGCGGCAGCCGAGAAGCCAGCAATATTCAGGCGATCGGCAATGGTATCGGCATCGCGCTTGGTGGCAGTAAATACCACCGCCTGATCGAGTGACACATCGCGCAATAAATGATCGAGCAAGCGATTTTTGTGCGACAAATCATCGACAAAATGCACGCATTGCGAAATGTTTTCATGCTTGCTGGTGGCGCTGGCGATCTGGATGATAAATGCGTCGCGCGTGATGCGCTTGGCCATATTGCCAACCACGCCATCGAGCGTGGCGGAGAACAACATGGTTTGGCGTGTGGCTGGCGTGGCGGCGACGATTTTTTCGATGTCGTCAATAAAGCCCATGTCGAGCATGCGGTCGGCTTCGTCCAGCACTAAAATTTGCAGTTGCGAAAAATCAATTTTGCCCGATTCCATGTGGTCAATCAAACGACCAGGAGTGGCGACCAGAATTTCGGGGTTTTTTGCCAGTAATTGCATTTGCTTGGGGTAGGGCATGCCACCCAAAATCGATACTGCGCGAATCCGGCGCAAACCTGCACCATATTTTTCAGTGGCAGTGGTTACTTGCAAGGCCAATTCACGCGTGGGTGTCAGCACCAGCATCTTGGGTTGCGCCGCGCGGAAACGCACGCGCTCGCCACGTGCACGTGAGGCTTGATTTTCCTGATTGGCAGTGCGCACAGGTGCGGCAGGTGTTTCGAGTGCAAATTTGTGTAAGGCGGGTATCATGAAGGCGGCAGTTTTGCCTGAGCCAGTTTGCGATGACACCATTAAATCACGGCCTTCAAGGGCCGCAGGAATAGCCTGCGATTGTACGGGGGTAGGCTCGGTATAGCCCGAATCAATCAGGGCTTTTAAAATGGAAGTATGAAGACCAAGTGTTTCAAAAGTCATTATTCTCTTTCGTGTAAATCAGCGCCTGTGCAAACGCAAGACGCAAAAAAGCGACGCGAACCAAAAAACGAAATGACTCAATACTAAAAGAAATTTCGGCACAAAAGCTTTGCGCCGGGACGGTGTCTGCTTGACACACAAGGCGGAATGGCTTTAATTGCCCTGCCGTTGGGAAGGGACAAAGGTTGCGTTGCTACTGGGGTACTGGGGATGTTACTAACCTGTTGCCAGGGTACGACACGTGAACTGCGGATATCAGGATATAATGTTTTCAATAAAACAAATATTGCAATGCACAAGCAGAACTATACAGCATTTTTCGAACTTGTGCCATGCTTACAGGCATTTTTCCACATAAACACACAGAAAAATGCCCGAAGCCGATTTAGAACAGCCACTTTGCCGCACTGGCATTGGCTTATTCCTTGGCATCCACGTTCAAGCCCATGGTGTGAGAAAAACCACCATCGACATAACTGATTTCACCGGTAATGCCCGAGGCCAGGTCGGATAGCAAGAAAGCGGCGGTATTACCGACTTCATCAATCGTCACATTGCGCCGCAAAGGTGCATGTTCGGCCACGAAATTGAGCAAGGAACTAAAGTCTTTAATGCCACTCGCGGCCAGGGTTTTGATCGGCCCTGCCGAAATACCATTGACGCGGATGCCGCGTTTGCCCAGGGATTCGGCCAAATAGCGTACCGACGCTTCGAGTGACGCCTTGGCCAAACCCATTGTGTTGTAGTAGGGAATGGCACGAATCGCCCCTAAATAACTTAGCGTCAACAACGCGGCATTGGGGCTGAGCATGGGGCGTGCGGCCTTGGCCAGAGCAGGGAAACTATAGGCAGAAATATCATGCGCAATACGAAAACCTTCGCGCGAAAATCCATCCAGGAAATCACCTGCAATCGCCTCGCGCGGGGCAAAACCAATCGAGTGAACCAAGCCATCGAGCTCAGTCCATGATTGGCTCAAATCAGCAAACAGGGCGGCGATACGCTCATCGCTACTTACATCGCAATCAAACACCAGGTTGCTGCCAAATTCTTGTGCGAAATCGGTAATCCGCCCTTTAAAACGATCACCCACATAGGTGAACGCCAGTTCCGCACCTTCACGATGACAAGCCTTGGCGATGCCGTAGGCAATGGAACGATTGGACAACAGTCCGGTGATGAGGATTTTTTTACCTTGCAAAAATGCCATGAAAAACTCCAAATAAAATGCAATAACCAGTGCGATAACCAGTGCGATAACCAGTGCAATCATGCACTGGTTGGTCGAACTTGGTGGGTCGATGAATCCAAGACCGGAATTGTAGGGTTTCTTGCCGTGACTTGCAACTACTGATCAAAGGCGACGAATTTTTGCTCGTGTGTGTTTGGCTTGAACGATATTGCTTTTGCCACTGTGACGATGCGCCACCATGGTATTGCGTCCGGCACGCGCACGCGCAACCCGATTCGGCACCTGGATTTGCAAACTTTGGCCCTGGCTTAGCGTTTCACGTTGCAAACCATTCCACTCTTTCAATTGTGCAACACTCACATTAAAGCGTTGCGCAATCGAATTCAAATTGTCACGCCTGCCAACCCGGTGCATTATTTTGCGCTTATCCGCTACATCCGCCACATCCGGCTCAATCAACATGCTGGCATTATCCGCCACTTCCAGCGAGGTATCGCTGGTACTTTCCAAAGCAGCAACGCTCTTGGGCACCAAAATGGTCGAACCGGCACGCAAGCGCATTTTCGGCGGAATATGGTTAGCTTCGCGAATCACTTCCGGTGTGGTGCTAAATTTTGAAGCCAGCGCTTCAATTTTTTCACGCGCCGAGGTGATGGTGTGGGTGGTCCAGGAGGTTAAAGCACGACCCCATTGGGCAATATTGATTTTGAACTTGTCGGCATTTTCCGGTGGCAGCAAAATTTTGGTTTCGCTGCCAGTAATGACAGGGCGGTTAAACTGGGGATTGAGCGCTTTGAATTCGGCCAGCGGGATTTCGGCTAATTGCGCGGCGACTTTGATGTCAATATCACCGGTTTTGCTAATCGAGGTGAAATAAGGCTGATTTTCAAGTGCGGGTAAAGTGAGATTGTATTGCGCCGGATTGCCGATGATATTTTTTACCGCCTGCAATTTAGGGACATAATTGCGGGTTTCAGCAGGCATCAGACGTGAGAGGCTATTGAAATCCGTCGGCAAACCTGCTGCCTGATTACGTTTGATCGCACGTTGAACCGATCCTTCGCCCCAATTGTAGGCAGCCAGGGCCAATTGCCAATCGCCAAACATGTCATACAGGCGCTGCAGATAGG
>CAMBDR010000695.1 GCA_945864765.1 Janthinobacterium lividum
TGCCACTGGCCTTAAATTGTTGTTGGTTGAGTTGAATCTGGCGCTGCCCGTTCACGCACTGTTCACTCACCGTAATCAGGGGGAAGCCAGACTGCGCCGTCCAGGTTTGCGCCATGGCGGCCACCGGGCGATCTGCGTTTGAACTTAGCGCCGCCCATAGGTCCGCGCTGGTGGTATTGGAATATTGGTGCCGGGTCAAATAGGCTTGAATGCCACGTTGAAATGCCGCTTCGCCCAGATATTGTTCCAGCATGCGCAGCACCGCTTGCCCTTTGGCATAGGTGATACCGTCAAATGCATCATTGGCTTCGGCCTCATTGGTCACAGGTTGTTGAATCGGATGGGTTTTTTCCATCATATCCTGTTCCATGGCCGCGTTTTTGGCGCTTTGTTGATCCAGCCACACCAACCACTCAGGGTTTAATTGCGCACTGGCCTTGGTCGCCATCCACGACGCAAAGCCTTCGTTGAGCCACAAATCATCCCACCAAGCCATGGTCACCAAATTACCAAACCATTGGTGCGCCATTTCGTGCGCGGTAATATCAAATACCTGGCGTTTGGCTTCTTGTGAATCTTTTTTGGGATCAAATAAGACGGTATTTTCAGAATAAATAATGCCACCCCAATTTTCCATCGCGCCGCCAAAACCATTGGGCACGGCGATATGGTCCAGTTTGCGCAAGGGATAGCGCATGCCAAAATAATCGTTGTAATAATGCAGCAAATCGCGACTGGCTTGCAAGGCCCAGGCCGCACCCGCTTGCTTGCCTTGTGTGGTAATCAAACCAATATCCACCCCGTCTTGCTCGACACTGCTGCGCTCCAACTCACCCGCCGCCAAGACCAATAAATAAGTCGCCATCTTGGGTGTGCGTTCAAACACCAGACGCTTGCCACCAGGCAATGCCAATTGTTCAGCGATTGGCGTATTGGAGTAAGCCGAAAAATGGGTCGGCACGTCGATACTGAGTTGAAACACGGCGCGAAAAGCAGGTTCATCCCAGCAGGGTAATAAACGGCGCGCATCGGTTGGCTCCATTTCGGTGGCCAACATTTGTTTTTCACCGCTGGAGGTTGGATAGCTGTCGTAGTACAAACCATGCGGTTGACGACTGATTTTGCCACGGTAATTAATATGTAGACGATACAGCCCCGGCTGCAAGGCATGGGGCAATTGAAAGCTCACGGTTTCCCGCACAGGGTCGAGCTTGGCGACCAGGGTTTGCGCCACGCCCCCTTCTGCGCCCACACTGGCCAAATCAATGTGCAAATCCAGCGCATTCATGACAATCTGATTCACTGGTTGCGTTACCCGAATTTGGATTTCCAGCACACCCTTAAATTGATGCCGTGCCAGGTCGGGCTGCAACATCAACTTATATTCCAGCGGTATAACTTGCTTGGGCAACTTACCTGGTGTGGTATGAAAGGCAAACGGTGCCGCCGAGGCGGCCCAGTACAATACCAGGCCGGCCCCCATAACGAATCGCTTCAACCATCGCGCAAAATATCGCATCACATCCACACCACTGTCAAAAAAAGCGATTAGCCGCAATCAGCTTATCTGTTTGTATGCTACCAGATATTTTTATGAAGCAAACTTTTTCTTGCACAAATGCACGAATCGACACAAAGCGATCCACTGCGAGCACCTTAATCCAGGTTGTCCTATTTTTAAGACAAGAATGAACGCGCATTACAACATTCATGATCCGGTGCAATTTTTCTGTAGTTTCGCTACCAAACCAGATTGATGTAAAAAAATGGCCACCCGAAGGTGGCCGTAATTACTCATTCCAGGCAAACGGCAAGCCGCCGGACTTAGAATTCAAAATCAAATAAGATCAGTTTTGAGCCGGGGTATTTTCTGCAAAATATTCGTGAGAATCAGCATTGTCAACGGCCTTGGTCGGACTACTAATGGCCAAGCTCTTGGCTGCTGAATGACCATAGGCCCAGTCATCGGTGGCGGCTACCGCATTGAAGTGACTCATTTCATGCACTAACGTACCTGCTTTGGAATCTGTCCCAGTTGCAGGAGCCGTCCAAAATGCGTTACAAACATAGATTTTGTATGGCTGGGTTGGATAAACATAAGCATAAACGCTTTTAGTACAAGCACAGCTAACGGACACCGCCTGATTATTAAACGCACTCAAAATACTGTTGTAATGCGCCTTAACGGTCGAATACCGGGTTGCATCATAAGTACCAAACCAACTGGTATAACGTGGGCCTTTGGTGCCGGCATTCAGATAGGACAATGCGCCACTGGAGTAGCTTTTGGCACCACTTACGGCAGTCGTGATGGCACTGGTACGCGAACTGGTGCAGCTTACCGTGGACAGCGAACCTGCCAGCGATGCCAAAGGTGCCGGGCTTGGGCTGGCACTGGCCAAGGCGTTTTGACGGCCATTGATCCACATTGCCACCACTTCAGAATTTAATTCGCCGACGCTTTTGCTACCACCTGCAATACCTTGGCTACCATTGGAGGCAAACAAGTCGAGCGTGCCAGTGCGATATCTGACGGTGTAGTTACCCGTCACGCTAATATCATACAAGGCCGACAATTCAACTTTTTGATTGTAGGACTTGCCAGCTTTGAGCAAGAAATAGTCGGAAGCGGTTGGTGCTGCACGTTTGTAATGCGCGCCAACATAATCCACTTTTACGCCATCACGATATACATCAAACAAGCCTTCTGCACTATCGCTAAATGGTGTGTACCATTTTAAAACCAGTTGATCTGCGCCACTATTATTGGTAATTTTGACGTTGATTAACACATCTTCATGGGATTGCAAAACCGCTTTTGCAGGGTTAATACTAACGGCCACACCATTGCTGGCGGCATTTGCGCCGTAGCATGCCAAAGTTGTCAATACCAACGCCGCGACCTTAGTCAATTGATTGAATTTCATTTTTTGTCTCCATCATGGTTTTAATGATGCCCGTAACGAGTCCGTTCGAGCAATTAGTTTTCACTCAACAATCCGTGTAACCGGACTACAGGTGTGAAGCTATATTCAACTATCTCGAAAGATTTGTCAATAGAATCCGCAAAAAATAAATCATATTTCTTACCGGAAACCTCAATTATAATTGAATAATTAATACCAGCAAGGCCATTCAGACGCAATGTGACCGAACGGCGGCAGGCCAAAATGCTTGTACACAAGCACACAGTTGCATGCCTCCATGCACAGTACCAATATAACAACACCATCTCAAGAATATTTTTAGCCTGCGATTTTGGCTTGATTTCGCCCGGCCATTTTTGCGACATACAAGGCCGTGTCGGCCCGCATCAACAACTCGTGACGGCTTTCGCCATGCAAGGGAAATTCGGCAATACCAGCCGAAAAAGTGCAATCACT
>CAMBDR010000696.1 GCA_945864765.1 Janthinobacterium lividum
AAAGCGTGGTGCGCGCAAACTGGTTGGTAGCCGTTTGCACTGCAGGGTCACCCGCGTATTGCGTCAACTTTTTATTATTCGATGCCAGCAAATCTTGCAACGAAATAATCAACTTGCTTTGCGGTGAAAAAGTCCATATCGCTTTGGCGGAAACCGTTCTGTAGGTATCGGTGTAAATCCGCCGGTCAACGGATGCCTGCCACCAATTGGCCGGGTTAAACAACAAGTCTGCCTGTAATTCGAGCGGTTTATCGCTTAACTTATAGCTCAGCCCCATTCGGCCTGACCACGGTTGCTGCCCCTCTATCCGGTTGTCCGGGCCGGGTATGGTACTGATTTTGGATTGGTTCCATTGCACGCTGGCGTTGAAGCCAAGGTTGGGCGCTTTCTCCATCCAGTCGCTCAATTGCGTATCCATCGCCAGCGTTATGCCATACGCCGTAGCATTACCCACATTGCGCGGGCGATACACCCAGCGCGGCACGTTGGCCCAAGGCACCACCTCAAGTTGGGTAAGCCAGGCAAAGGTATCGTTTATTCGGCGGTGATAGGCGCGTAAGGCCCATAGGCTTTCCTTACCAAATTCGGTTTCCAACCCAAAATCAAGACCCCAACCATGTTCGAATTTGAGTGCGGGGTTACCAACCCGGTCTGGCGTGTTGGGGTCATTCGCACCACACCCATCATTTTTGGTACATAAGCTGGTTCCTGCGATATCGGGGCGCGGGTTTAACATCGCCGGGCCGATGCCAGAAAAACTGCGCGCCACACCCAGCGTGATGGTTCGCTCACCTTCAGGATCCAGTTTCCAGGCAAGGTTCAGTGAGGGTGCGGACAGATTGGCAGCAAGCCGGGCTTGTATTTCACCAGATTCAAAGCGAGCGCTGCGCCGCTCTTGTCGCCAACCTAATTTAATGGCCAGGGTCTCGGATACTTTCCAATCATCTTGCAGCCATGCAGCGCTATCCAACGACCGCAACTTTGCCCGATAAGGCCCCAATTGATCGCCGGTTGCGCTGATACCGTTGACCACGATGTCATGATCTGTGGTCTGGCTTAACAGTTTCGACGAAAGTGCGAGCTGCACTTTATGCCCGTTATGGTTAGCCAGCGCGAGCTGCCAGCGCCCGTTCAAAACATTTTTGGTGGCATCCTCAGTAACATTGATTTGATTTGCCAGATTTGGCGACCATATCGTATTGGCATCCCGGTTTTGCTTTTTCTGTTCTTGAGACAGATCGATATTTGCTGTCCAGTTTCCGCCATTCACTAATTTATGACGCCATTGGCCGTTAACGGACGCATAGCCAACTTTAGTCAGATCCGCAAATTTCGTTGAGAATGGGCGAATACCACCATCCACAAATGGTGTACCGCTGGTCAAGATGCTGTCATCGTCCTGCCCGAGTTTATTCGCACTCAACGCGCCACGAAGCATGAACTCATCCGTCCCGGTTGGCTTCCAGGTCAGCGATGGGTTAACAGAAACCGTTTGCAGCAATGAGTGGACTTCGGTTGATTCGGTACTGCTACCACTCAATCCATTGTGGTTGGCCCAGCCCCAAGTCGCGTCGCCATGCTGGGTGGTACGTGTTTTCATCGCTTGCGCAGTGATATTAAAAACGGTGCCAGACGGTTCGCGCCAGCCCCCTTGCAAGGTCAGATTCCCCTTGCCGCCCAGTCCATTAGTACCGATATTGAGGTTGATTTGTTTGGGTAATGCCTTGCGGCGGCTGCGTGTGACGACATTGATCGTGCCTGCCAGACCAAAAGCGCCCGACTCGGCACTGGCGCTATGGATAATTTCCACACGCTCGACCAGAGAAGCATCCATTTGCAGCGGGTCGCTACTTCCTGCAGGCGGCTGACCATCCAATAATATTTGGGTATACCCTGGCAAACCTTTGAGGCTGATCTTACCATTAGCGCCAACACTGACGGAAGACTCGCGCCTTAGTGCCTCGGCAACGGTACTGGCAGCAGTACGATCCAGCCAATCGCGCCCCAGAATGATTTTGCCCGCCACGACCTCACGCGCACCAGAAGATTCCAGCTTTTCACCCTGCACAACAACCTTTTGCGGCGCTTGGTTATCTGCAGGCTGCTGGGCATTGGCTTCACTACCAATGGCTAGCAGACAACCTACGATTGCCGCTGACGCCGTGTTATTGCGTACTTGTATACCCAATTCGGGATAGTTTTCACTCACTTTTTATTTACCCAATTTAGCATCATCAGGCGTGGATTTCGAATCTTTTGGTACAACTGATTCGTTTTTTGGAATGGATGCTGATGCTGAAGCGGCTCCGGCTGCGAATGCTGCGGCTGCTGCGTCGCCATCAGTCTTTTTTTTCCGTTTGATTCTGTCGTCAACACCTTCACACATATATGGGCAATCTTTATTCCCCACGCCCATGTGTTTTTCGCATCGTTCCACGCATGTTGGTTGCGCATAAGTTGCACCACTTACCACCAACATAAAAATACCAGAAATTAGTAACTTCAAGGGGCCGCTCCTATTAAAAAACAGAAGGGATGCCGGGCCAATTTGCCTGCATCCCAATTTAATTCATGCGGAAAAATTAATGCCCGCACGTAAATTACTATCCACAAATATCTTGGCAGTTAGGCCAGCTTTGTCCTTTTGCGCCACAACGGAAATAGCAATCAAGCTCACCTGCAGCATAAGCAGCGAGGGCAGAAGATGCAAGTAAAGCCAATACAAATAATTTCACAGATTTTTTCATAATTAAATTAGAGTAAAAGGTTAATAAAAATTACAAAATATTTTTAGCAACAACTAAAAAAACCTACCCACCAAAGTATGGCACATAGCACCAAAATTCACCCATTTTTTCCTAAGTAAATATTAGAAGAGCAAGACAATGCAGGCATCTCTTCGATCCACTGCATGTACTCAAATACGGTGCTCAGCGATAATGTTGATCTAAATCAATCATTCACATTACGCAAGGCATTATTGAGCGAGTGCGCCATTATCACTTTAGCAGGTATACCTGTCAAGGCATATTTTTCAAAATTCCGAATCAGGAATTTGTTTTACATTAGGTAAGGTTTGGCAACCTTGGTTGTATATTTTTGTCACTAGTCAGCCCGGGCCAATATACAAGCCAAACCGAAGGAATCGCCATGGGATTTTTTTATTACCTCACAAGCAAACTACACGCCATCCAAGAAGAAGCTGCCGCAGCAAATGAACATCACCTCGCCGATATCCACGCGCATATCGCCAATTTTCTTAATCAGGTCAAGCAGGGCTTGATCAATAACCCCGCGCTTGTGTTCGTGTTATTAAGCCGTTGCACGCCACGGCGCACCATTCTCAATAATCCGGGGAATGAATTACTTCGGAGAACG
>CAMBDR010000697.1 GCA_945864765.1 Janthinobacterium lividum
CCGCATTCGGCGGGTTATGTTGAAGGCGTACCACGCCTTGGGATTCCGGATATTTTCGAAACCGACGCCGGGCTGGGCGTAGCCACCCAAGGCTCGGGCAAAGCCGCCCCGCGCGAGCGCACCGCCCTGCCCTCAGGCTTGGCCACCGCTGCCACCTGGAACCGCGAACTGGCCTTGCAGGGCGGCACCATGATCGGTGCGGAAGCGCGCGCCTCCGGCTTTAACGTGATGTTGGCGGGCGGCGTCAATTTACAGCGCGAACCACGCAACGGGCGCAATTTTGAATACGGCGGTGAAGACCCATTGTTGGCCGGCACCATGGTGGGTTTGCAAATCAAGGGCGTTCAATCGAATAAAATCGTCTCGACCCTGAAGCACTTTGCCATCAATTCGCAAGAAACCGGGCGCTTCGTGGCGGATGCGCGCATCGACGACGCCAGCGCGCGCATGTCTGACCTGTTGGCCCTGCAATTTGCCATGGAAGTGGGCGACCCCGGTTCGGTGATGGGTGCGTATAACCGCGTCAACGGCGTGTATGCCTGCGAAAGCAATTACTTGCTCAACGAAGTGTTGAAACAGGATTGGGGCTTCAAGGGTTATGTGATGTCAGACTGGGGCGCGGTACATAGCACCGTGGCGGCAGCCAATAGCGGGCTGGATCAACAGTCTGGCTGGGAATTTGACGAGAGCAAGTACTTTGGCGGCGCACTCAAGGAAGCGGTGGAAAACGGCGCGGTGCCACAAGCGCGGTTGGACAATATGGTACAGCGCATCTTGCGCACTCTGTATGCGTATGGCGTAATGGACAATCCGGTAGCGGTGGGTGGCAAGATCGACCATACGGCCCATGCCCTGGTTAGCCGTAGCGATGCCGAAGAATCGATGGTGCTGCTGAAAAACAGCAAAAACCTGTTGCCGCTCAAGGCTGGCGCACGCAAAATTGTCGTCATCGGTGCCCATTCCAATGTGGGCGTGCTCTCCGGTGGTGGCTCGTCGCAAGTCTACTCGCCAGGTGGCATGGCCGTGCCCGACCTTGAGCCGAAGTTTTGGCCTGGCCCGGTGGTGTACTACCCGTCCTCGCCGCTGGCACATATCCGTGCCCAAGCCCCCAAGGCGGACGTGACTTACCACGACGGGCGTGACGCCAAGGCCGCCGCCCAGGCCGCAACCGGTGCCGATGTGGTGGTGCTGTTTGCCGACCACTGGATAGGCGAAGCCAACGACGCGCGCGACTTGAGCCTGCCCAACAACCAGGATGGCCTGATTGCCGCCGTGGCCGCTGCCAACCCCAACACGGTGGTGGTGCTGGAAACGGGTGGCCCGGTCACCATGCCGTGGCTGGATCAGGTTGGCGCGGTATTGGCCGCGTGGTACCCCGGTTCCAGTGGTGGTGATGCCATTGCCAGGGTTTTGTTTGGCGTAGTCAACCCGTCTGGCCGCTTGCCTGCCACCTTCCCCGCGTCTGAAAGCCAACTGCCACGCCCCAAGCTGGACGGCGACCGCGACAACGACAAACAGCGTTTTACCGTCAACTATTTTGAAGGTGCCACCGTCGGCTACAAATGGTTCGACGCCAAGGGCCTGAAACCGCTATTTCCCTTTGGTTATGGCCTCTCTTACACCACCTTCAGCTATTCCGACCTGAAGAGCGAAGTGAAGGATGGCAATTTGCAGGTCAGCTTCAAGGTCAGCAACAGCGGCAGCGTGGCGGGCAAGGAAGTGGCGCAAATCTACGTGGCCCCGGCCAAGGGCGGGTGGGAAGCACCCAAACGCCTGGGCGGCTGGGACAAGGTAGAACTGGCCCCCGGCCAGAGCAAGCAATTGAGCGTGGTGGTAGACCCGCGTTTATTGGCCATGTTTAACAGCAAAAACAAACGCTGGCAGGTGGCAGCGGGCCAATACCGCGTCATTCTGGCGCAGCATGCGGCGGATACCAAGGCTGCCAGCGTCACCGTGAGCCTGCCCAAGCGCACGCTGGATGTGCGCGGCAAGGATGTCAAGTAAGGCAGTAAGGCGATCATGCCACCCAATATGAGTGCCGACAACCATGCATAGCGCGATGAGTAATACCGAAATCTTCCTGATCGCGATGCTGCTGATCTTTTCGCTGCCGTATTTGATTTGGCGGCTGGCAAAAACCGATTATTACGCCCCGCTGGTGGTGGTGCAAATCATTGCCGGCATTATTTTGGGGCCGGGCGTGATCGGTGCGGCCTTCCCGGATTACTACCAATTCGTGTTTAACCCGCAGGTGATTCAATCGTTGAATGGCCTGGCGTGGTGGGCGGTGATGTTGTTTGTGATGATTGCGGGCATAGAGCTGGATTTAAAAGACGCCTGGAAATATCGCAAAGAAAGCGCCATTACCGCAGGCTTGGCGCTGGGCACGCCGCTCATCACCGGTTGTCTGGCGGGCCTTGCCCTGTTGATGGCCGATGGCTGGATCGGCCCCAAAGCCGCGAGCTGGCAATTTGTGGCCGGGGTGGGCATGGCGTGCGCGGTGACGGCCTTGCCGATTCTGATTTTGCTGATGGAAAAAATGGAGATTTTGCGCCAGCCAATAGGCCAGCGCATTTTGCGCTACGCCAGTTTGGATGATATTGCCATCTGGGGCGTATTGGCCTTAATTTTATTGGATTGGACCCGGGTTGGGCGGCAAGTGGGGTTTTTGTTGGTGTTTTGTGTGGCCACCCTGCTGTTCAGAAAACTGATGCGCGCCATTAACGAGTCCGACCGCTGGTATTGCGCCCTGGTGTGGCTGGCCGCCTGCAGCTTTACTGCCGATTGGGCCGGTTTGCATTTTATGGTGGGCGCGTTTTTGGCGGGCGCGGTGATGGATGCGCACTGGTTTAATCAAGAGAAAATGGATTTAATGCGCCACCATGTGTTGCTGTTGATGATGCCGGTGTTTTTCCTGAGCACGGGCTTGCGCACCAACTGGCGGGTGGGTGGCGCGGCGGTGTTTCTGGCGGCGGGTTTGTTTCTGATTACCTCGGTGGGCGGTAAATTGGCGGGGGTGCATCTGGCCGGGAAGATTTTGAATTGGCAAAAAGGCGAGGCTTCGATTATTGGCTGGCTGCTGCAAACCAAGGCGCTGATCATGATTATTTTCGTCAATATTTTGCTCGATAAGGGGATCATTACCAGTGAGACTTTTACGGCGCTGTTGTTGATGGCGATTGTGAGTACGATGTTGACGATTCCGGTGGTGAAGCCGAAGTTGGATAAGCTGGCGGCGCTGAAGATGAAGGGGTGAGGGGTGTTTGTTTTGAATAGCGTCAATATGGTATGGGACAGCCACTTTTATACGTTGTCCCTTGTGTCAGATTGATAATATCAATTCTCAAATGCATCGCGCCAAGTT
>CAMBDR010000698.1 GCA_945864765.1 Janthinobacterium lividum
CAGCACTGGTTTTATTGTAACCGTTTCAGATCACTTTCATCACGCAAACTGCAAACTTTCGCTCAAGCAGTATAACGGGACACCGCACGCTTGCCATATTGCCTTTTGCAGCAACCAGTTTCAATTTTATAGTCCCGCCCAACAATGAAAAGGTCAGATTAGATTTTGCTTCCCGCAGCTTGACAAAAATTCGTTTAAAGACGAAAATGCACCACCTATTAAACCCTTCACCATCGGACAAAAGGCAATGAAAAGCAAACCCCATGACGAAGCAATGGCAGAACTGTACCGCAAAGACCCCGAATTTGCGGCCCAAGTGATCAACAGCATTCTGGCAGATGGCGACCAAGCCGAATTACTCAGCGTTTTGCGCCAATTGGCCAAAGCGTATGGCGGCGTACCCGCCGTGGCAGAGAAGGCGCAACTGAACCCAACCCAACTTTACCGCACCCTGTCGCCAGACGGCAACCCGGCGTTGAGCAGCCTTTCTGCCATCCTGAAAGCAATGGGATTGCGCCTTGCGGTGCAAACACTCAACCCGGCCAAAAGCCGTTGCAAATTGCTTGGCAACACCTTCAACTCACAGACCAGTCTAACGAATCTGCCACCGAAACCGTGTTTGAGCAGCAAAAAGATTACCCAGGGAACACTGGGTTATGCACATAATTTGAGGTCACAGATTGTGACCTCAAGATTGCCCACTTATGAGAATCGGGCTGAAATCCCGCCGCGAATGGCGTCGCCCAGCATTCATCATGGTTGCTGGTTTGCTTCGTGTGAACGCGGCTAAAGCGCTTGCCGCTTCAACTTGGTATAAAAATTTTCATTTCGGCGGCGAAATGTTTTTGTACTTATAGCTCACATTAAGACCCTGGCCGATTTGCTTATAAGGCAAGCCGTCTGATTTGCCGATGTAGAGCTTGGCGTCGGCGGCTGGTGCCCCTTTCATTTCTACTCGGTAGGCCAGGATCATGACGGGCACACCATCGACTGTTTCAGAACCCACAACCTTGCAATGTGAAATCTTCACCTCGCCCGATTTCATTTGGGCCAGCATTTCGCGTTCTGCCGTATCGAAACTGATCGGCGATTTCTCCCATTTTCCGGTAACCTGCTTGTAGAACTCGCCATTCACTTTCATGCTCTCCATGCGCATGCTGTCGTTGATGAGCGCGATAGCATGCCATGAAGATAACTTCATCCTTATTTCACTTGCCGTCACAATCGGGTTACAGGCCGAGTCCAGTGCGGCTGCATTTGCCGTCACCAATAACAGTAAGATTGCTTGATAAGATTTTTTAAGCTTCATTTTTTTACACTCCTTATGGTTGTTTTTATTGCTTTTTTGACATAGCTGCAGCGCCCGCCCAGGCAGGTGCCGTTCCGGGCTAGCCAATTGCCAACAACAAAGTTGAAAATTTCATCATTTCCTCCTGATAACATGTGAATTCTATGAGTGTACTGTATCTGCCTGAAAACACCCGTTTATTCATGTGTCATGATTACCCGCCGGAACAACGCCAGGCCGAATATCAAACCACGATAGCTGCGCAAAAAGCACAGAACATCCACGTTCACGATGGTATCAGCGATGAACAATTCATTGCTCTGCGCCGCGCGCGCGATGCCACGTTGGACGCGCCGGTGTTGTTGTTGCCATCGATCCAGGTCAATATCCGCGCGGGTCGTGGGTGACGGCAATGACCGATTTGCCCATCTCGCGCTTCGACATGATCACATTGCGCACAAACAGCAGGCTGAGCAGGTCTTCCGAGGCTTCGGCCCAGCTCACCGCTTTGTAGCCGATCTGCGCCTCGATCCGGCGCGCAGCAGCACCTGTCCGCGTTTAACCGCATCGCCCTCTCGCATTTGCAATAAATTGGGCAGAAGATCAGGCAGACGGGGTCAAATGGACCACTTCACTTATCCAAGGTGTGGCTCAGGTTGATATCACTTATTTGCGGTCCCATCGACTGTTGTACAATGCTCGTGGTCACCGGCGCTGCCGTCGTTTAAGTTCAACCCGGTTATTCGTTATACATCTTTTCTATCAAAGGAGCGAACAATATGAAGAAACTGGTCGTTATATCAACAGTGCTTATAGTGCTCATTGCTGTCGGGGGTTTCCTTGCCAAGTCAAAGTACGATTCCATGTTGGCCGCCACTTCCCAAGGATTAAGCCTGGGGAGCGAGCACGGGAAAATGGGCTTCCAAAGCCATTGCATGATTGGCCTGAAGATCAAGTATGCGTCATGTGCGACAACGGAATGCGAGTTATCTGCTAATGGTTATATCGTTGGCTGCATGGAAACCGCACGCAAGGATGACTTCTGTAACAATGTTCCGCGTCTTCACGACACCAATCGGGCGTTGTATTGGGCTTCCAAGACATGCGCAGAAAATAGCCTTGATGAGGACAGATGCCCCAAGTACCTACACAAGTTCGTAAGTATCTGTACCGGGCAAGCAGAGGGAAGAACCATTTCAAGGAAGGAACTCTTTGAGAGCGGCCTTGAAAAGGGCCTTAAGCCAAGATGAGGCGCTCGTGGCATAACACGACGCTCAGCCTCGAACGTAACCAACACAACGCGATAGCGTTTTAAGAACTCATGCTCAGATGACGATGGTCAAACTCGACGTTAGCAGTCGCTTATGCACGATATATTCATCTCTCACGCAAGTGAAGACAAAGAACAAATAGTACTCCCGCTGGTTCGCGCTCTGGATGCTGCTGCGATCACGTATTGGCTTGACGGCGCAGAGATTGGTTGGGGGTGACGCCATTTTTCAAAAGATCAACAGTGGATTGACTGCTGCTCGCTACTTTCTCGTTCTGATTTATAGCATCGCCTTAATCATCGCCGTTTACTGGGCGTCAGGTTGGGTACAGAAAAATAATGTTGAAATATCTCCAGTTGTCTCCACTTAATTGGAAACCAAAATTTTGGCAACAGCATAAAATAGCGGCTAAAGTTTCATGCCCGGATAAGTAAGGGCTTTAATCAACTCGAAAGCGAATTTTGGATACGCATATTCTGTGGGGTATTAGTACAGTAATGGTGCTGGCAGGATTGGCGGGCACGGTGTTGCCTGTCCTGCCAGGGACTTTGCTGGTGTGGCTGGGCTTACTGTTGGCTGCGTGGAGCGAGGATTTTGCCCGCGTCAGCGTCGGCACCATGGTGTTCATCACGTTCTTGGCTTTATTCGCTTCGGCGCTTGATTTTGTCGCTGGCCTGATGGGAGCAAAACGGGCACAAGCCAGCAAACTGGCGTTGGTGGGCGCAGCGGTGGGCACGGTTGTGGGTCTATTTATGGGCTTGATTGGTGTCTTGTTTATGCCGCTCGTTGGGGCGGCGATTGGTG